>NZ_OU957226.1:3247500-3547500 GCF_918731615.1 Flavobacterium sp. CECT 9288
CCCAGATCTACTGGAAACGGAACAATTATTTCACGAGATAGTAACTGAAAACGCTCCCGCAATTCAATAATTGCAAGTTCTAGTAATTCTTCGTCAGGTTCATCTAATTTTTTCTTGATTTCCATGGTGTGGGAGCGAATGATAGAACCGTGCGAAATTTGTAAAAAGTTGACATAGGCAGCCGCCTCATCAGACACAATGGAAAAAACATCAATGTTAGTAATTTTAGGATTTACCACCGTAGAACGGGATTGATAATTTTCTAAAACCTCTATTTTTTCTTTGATTTTTTGCGCCTCCTCAAAATGCATTTCGGCAGCTAAGTTTGTCATGACCCGCTTGAAATCTTTCATGCTCTCCTTAAAGTTTCCTTTGAGTATTTCACGAATGGCATCAACTTGTTTCTGGTAGTTTTCAATAGTTTCATGACCTTCACATGGCCCCATACAGTTGCCAATATGATACTCAAGACATACCTTAAACTTTCCGCTCTCTATATTATTCTTACTTAAATCATAATTACAAGTACGCAGCGGGTACAATTCTTTGATGAGTTCTAAAATTGTACTTACTGTTTTGAAACTGGTATACGGTCCAAAATATTCCGATCCATCCTTAACCATCCTACGCGTAGCAAATATGCGCGAGAAAGGTTCTTTCTTGATACACAACCACGGATAACTTTTATCATCGCGAAGCAATACATTATACCGTGGCTGTAGCGTTTTAATCAAGTTATTTTCTAACAAAAGCGCATCAGTCTCTGTAGGAACCACAATATGTTTTATGGTCACAATCTTCTTTACCAAAACATTTGTTTTAGCAGTATCGTGAATTTTATTAAAATAGGAAGAAACTCTTTTCTTTAGATTTTTAGCTTTACCTACATACAAAATTTTTCCCTCTTTGTCGTAATATTGGTATACGCCGGGATTGTCTGGTAAGGTTTGTATTTGTAGGGCTAGAGCTGTTGGATTCATGTAACAAAGTTAACTTCTAAAATTACGAAATACAAATCAATGCTAGCGAATTGTTTCTTGCAAAATATTTAGCCTAATTCTTGGTTGTAATTCGTTATTATGCTTATTTTTATATTTTCAAGAACTTATGATAAAAAGCAATACTATTCCTATTGTGCTTTTTGGCGAAAGCATATATCCTGGCGAAAGCAAAACAATAAATGTTGAAATTGCCCGACTGCACACTACTACTAAATTAAACATTCCCGTTATTGTAAAACGTTCAAAACTAGAAGGTCCTGTAGTGTTATTCTCTGCTGGAATTCATGGAGACGAAATAAATGGTGTAGAAATTGTACGGCAACTTATTCATGAAAAAATAAACAAACCTAAAAGAGGTACTATAATTTGTATTCCTATTATTAACGTGTACGGATTTGTTAATAAATCCAGAGAATTCCCTGATGGCAGGGATTTAAACCGTGTTTTTCCCGGAAGTAAAACGGGTTCTTTGGCCAGCCGATTTGCCTATCACATTCTAACCGAAATCATGCCTGTTGTGCAATACGCTGTTGATTTTCATGCTGGCGGAGCGAGTCGTTTTAACGCACCACAAATTAGAATAGCACACAATAATGCTGATTTAAAAATTCTTGCCGATGTTTTTAACGCCCCATTCACTTTATATTCTAGAAACATTGCTGGTTCGTTTAGGAGTTCCAGTGAAAAAATGAATGTAAAAATGCTACTTTTTGAAGGCGGAAAATCATTAGATATTAATAAAGATATCGCTAAAGAAGGTTTAAATGGAGCTAAGAGACTGCTTAAACATCTTGACATGCTCGATTTAAAACATACAGCAGAACAACAACAATCCAACACCATTTATATTGAAAAATCAGGCTGGATACGTGCCAAATGTTCTGGTTTATTACATGATTATAATTCAATAGGTAAATTTGTAAAAAAAGGAACCATTCTTGCCTCCATAACTGATCCCTACGGAAAGTTTGAACGAAAAGTAAAAGCCCCAAACGACGGTTATATTATCAATGCCAATCATTCCCCGATTGTTTACGAAGGTGACGCTATTTACCACTTATCGAATGCATCAGGCGAAGAAGGAGAATAAATTATTAAAATGAATAAAACAGAGTTACGACAAAAATACAAAGCCTTACGAAATTCTTTATCTGAAAATGAAATAGAGGAAATGAGTTTGGCTGTTGCCAATAAAATAATCAAACTTGCTATTTGGGAGAAAAACTACTTCCATATTTTTTTACCCATAACGGAACTAAAAGAGGTAAATACCGAATTCATTCTTCATTTATTATCAGGAAAAGACAAGGAAATTATTGTGTCCAAAGCTGATTTTGAAACTCGAAAAATGACGCATTTTTTACTGACAGACAACACTAAAATTAAGAAAAACGAATATAACATTCCAGAACCTGTGGATGGAATTGAAGTTCCCTCAACTAAAATTGATGTTGTTTTTGTACCGCTATTAGCTTTTGATAAAAACGGGCATCGCGTGGGCTACGGTAAAGGATTTTATGATAAATTTCTCTCTGAATGCAAACCAGATGTAATCAAGATTGGACTGTCTTTTTTTGAACCTGAAGAAGCAATTGAAGGTGTTTTTGAAGATGATATTGCTTTGAATTACGTGGTGACACCCACAACTGATTACAAATATATCTAAACTACTAAGACCTTTAAGCAAATTAAGAGTTTTCAAAACTTAATTTTCTTAAAGGTCTTAAAAGTTTATTTTTTCATTCCAACTACCAGCCTAAAATAAGATCATTGTACTTAATGACAGTCCTTTTTTAGCTGTTATGAAATGCTTTTTTGTTGAAAAAAATCAAGATTCCAACTCCGGTTGAAATGGCCATATCAGCAACATTGAATATAGCGTTGAAAAAAGTAAATTCTTTTCCGCCCCAAATTGGCAACCAATCAGGCAAATTTCCGTGCCAAAAAGGGAAATAAAGCATGTCTACTACTTTTCCATGAAACCAAGTTCCATAAGGTTGATCCGAAAACATAGTAGCTAATTGTTGTTGACTGTCATTGAAAATTACACCGTAAAAAACAGAATCAATAATGTTACCGAAAGCACCAACAAGAATTAAAGAAATAGCGACAATCAAATAATTTGAACTCTTCTTTTTTACAGAATCCCACAACCAATAGCCTATACCACCAACAGCACCAATTCTAAAAAGAGTTAAAAACAATTTTCCATACGCTCCTGGAATTTGAACTCCCCAAGCCATCCCTTCATTTTCAATGAATAGAATTTTGAACCAATTGAACACTTTTACTTCTTCCCCTAAAACAAAATTAGTTTTAATGTAGATTTTAGAAGCCTGATCAACAATCAATAAGATAAAAATAAGAAGATACGCTTTTCGTAATGACATTTTATAAATTTTAATGGCGCAAAAATAACAATTTAATCAAAAAAAACGCTCCCAATGGAGCGTTAAATCTTGTTCACCAAGAGGTTTATCGTTGCAAGTTCTTTGCTTCAATACTCATTGTTGCATGAGGAACAATTTTCAATCTTTCTTTCCCGATTAATTTACCAGTTACTTTACAAACTCCATAAGTCTTATTTTCAACACGGAAAAGTGCGTTTTTTAAATCTCGGATAAATTTCTCCTGACGAATTGCCAATTGTGAATTTGCTTCTTTAGACATAGTTTCGCTTCCTTCTTCAAAAGCTTTGAATGTAGGCGAAGTATCATCTGTTCCGTTGTTTAAATCATTCATGTAAGCACTTTTGATTAAATCTAAATCAGCTTGTGCTTTTTGAATTTTATTGAGTATTAACTCTTTGAACTCTGCTAAATCAGCATCAGAGTATCGTGTAGCTTCATCTACCATCGTATTTTATTTTGAAATTAATATCATTGTTTTTATCTCGTCAAATTCTATTTCTGTACCTTCTTTTAAATCATCTACAAAAACTAAATCGTGCGTTAATGTTTCTGATTTTATGTATGCTTCATTTTTCAAGATAGCCTCTTCTAAAATTCCATTTCGCTTTAATTGTACTTTAATCGTATCCGTTACTTCAAATCCTGAATCTTTACGGATGTTTTGAATTCTGTTTACTAATTCTCTAGCAATCCCCTCTTGTCTTAATTCGTCTGATATTGTAATGTCAAGTGCAACAGTAATTCCATTTGAATTTGCTACTAACCAGCCCTCAATATCTTGCGAAGTAATCTCCACATCTTCTAAGGTTAAAGTTACGGAATTTCCTGCAATTACAATATCCAAGCTTCCTTCTTTATCTAACTGGGCAATTTGCTCTTTAGAAAAACCCTGTATCTCTTTGGAAATCAATCCCATATCTTTACCAAAACGAGGCCCAAGTGCCTTAAAATTTGGTTTAATTTGCTTCACCAAAACTCCTGATGCATCGTCAAGAAGTACTATTTCCTTCACGTTTACCTCTGCTTTTATAAGGTCAGATACGGCCTCAATTTCTGCTCTTTGATTATCGTCAAGTACTGGAATCATTACCTTTTGCAAAGGTTGACGTACCTTAATCATTTCCTTTTTACGTAGTGATAAAACTAAGGATGAAATGGTTTGTGCCTTCTGCATTTTACTCTCTAACGACTTATTAACAAAGTTTTCAACGTATTTTGGAAACTCCGCCAAATGTACACTCTCGAAAGTTTCAGATTGTGTTGCCTGCGTTAAATCTCTGTAAAGTTTATCCATGAAAAATGGAGCAATAGCCGCACCTAGTTTACTTACCGTTAACAAACACGTGTATAATGTTTGATAAGCAGCAATTTTATCCTGCGCATATTCCCCTTTCCAGAAACGTCTTCTGCACAAACGAACGTACCAGTTACTCAAGTTTTCCTGAACAAATTCAGATATGGCTCTCGCTGCTTTAGTAGGCTCATAATCGGCATAAAAACCATCCACTTCCTTGATTAAAGTATTCAGTTCCGATATAATCCATTGATCAATTTCTGGTCTCTCTTGTACAGGAATCTCCGCTTCAGCATATGTAAAACCATCAATATTAGCGTATAAACTAAAGAAGGAATAAGTATTGTATAAAGTCCCAAAGAATTTTCTTCGCACCTCAGCAATTCCTTCCAAGTCAAACTTCAAGTTGTCCCAAGGATTAGCATTTGAGATCATGTACCAGCGCGTAGCATCCGGTCCGTACTCTTTTAAAGTTTCAAAAGGGTCTGCAGCATTGCCCAAACGTTTAGACATTTTTTGTCCGTTTTTGTCTAAAACCAATCCGTTTGAAACTACATTTTTATAGGCCACTTTATCAAAAACCAAAGTACCAATAGCGTGCAAGGTATAAAACCATCCACGGGTTTGATCCACACCTTCAGCAATAAAATCAGCTGGAAAATCTTGGTTTTGATCTATTTTTTCTTTATTTTCAAAAGGATAATGCCATTGTGCATACGGCATAGAACCTGAATCGAACCAAACATCAATTAAGTCGGTTTCGCGTGTCATTGGTTTACCCGATGCCGACACCAAAGTAATTTCATCAACTACATTTTTATGTAAATCAATCAAATCGTAGTTTTCCTCGCTCATGTTTCCAATTTCAAACCCTTTAAAAGGATTTTCTTTTTGAAAACCAGCAGCGATAGATTTTTCTATTTCGTTGTACAATTCTTCAACAGAACCGATTAAAACTTCCTCTAGTTTATCCTCAGTTCTCCAAATTGGCAATGGGATTCCCCAATATCTAGAGCGGGATAAATTCCAGTCGTTAGCGTTTTTCAACCAGTTTCCAAAACGACCTTCACCAGTTGCTTTTGGCTTCCAGTTGATGGTTTCGTTTAGATCAAACATTCTGTCTTTAACTTCTGATATTTTGATAAACCAAGAATCTAAAGGATAGTATAAAATAGGCTTGTCTGTTCTCCAGCAATGTGGGTAACTGTGCACGTATTTCTCTACTTTAAACGCTTTGTTTTCTTCCTTTAATTGAATCGCAATTTCTACATCAACAGAACGCTCTGGAGCTTCACCTTCGTTGTAATATTCGTTTTTCACATACTTGCCTGAGTAACTACCAAGTCCTTGTACAAAACGTCCTTGCAAGTCTACTAATGGAACCGGAATTCCGTTTTCGTCAAGCACTAATAATGGCGGCACTTCTGGTGTAGCTTCTTTGGCCACTTTGGCATCATCAGCACCAAAAGTTGGCGAAGTATGAACAATTCCAGTACCATCTTCGGTAGTAACAAAATCTCCTAAAATCACTCTAAAAGCGTTTTCAGCATTTTGATACGGCAATACCAATGGCATTAATTGTTCGTATTGAATGTTGACTAAATCAGCTCCTTTACACGTTGCAGTTATAAAGAAAGGGATTTTTTTATCGTCTTCTTTGTAGTTCAACAATTCACTTTCCTCTTGTACTTCTGTATATTTTCCAGCAAATTGTTTGTTTACCAATGCTTTTGCTAAAATAACATTGACAGGTTTAAACGTATATTGATTGTAGGTACTTACTACAACATAGTCAATTTTCGGGCCCACAGTAAGCGCGGTGTTACTTGGTAAAGTCCAAGGTGTAGTAGTCCAAGCTAGGAAAAAAGTATCTTCAAAAAGGTGCCCTATTTCAAAAATGCGTTGCAAGTCTGATAGGCTTTCTTCAAGAACTTTAAATTGTGCCACAACTGTAGTATCCGTTACATCACGGTAACTTCCTGGCTGATTGACCTCGTGAGAGGACAATCCTGTTCCTGCTTTTGGGGAATACGGCTGAATGGTGTAGCCTTTGTACATCAAATCCTTGTTGTAGATTTGCTTTAAAATCCACCAAACGGTTTCCATGTATTTTGGTTTGTAGGTCACATACGGATCTTCCATATCAACCCAATATCCCATTTTTTCGGTCAAATCATTCCATACATCCGTGTAGCGCATAACTGTTCTTTTACACGCTTCGTTGTATTCTTCAATAGAAATGGTTTTTCCAATATCTTCTTTGGTAATTCCAAGTTCTTTCTCGGTGCCTAATTCTACAGGTAAACCGTGCGTATCCCAACCGGCTTTGCGCTTTACTTGGAATCCTTTTTGAGTTTTATAACGGCAAAAAATATCTTTAATAGCACGCGCCATCACGTGGTGAATTCCTGGTAATCCATTTGCTGAAGGCGGACCTTCAAAAAATACGAACGGTTGATTGCCTTCGCGAGTGGTTACACTCTTTTCAAATATAGTTTCTTTCTTCCAAAAAGCAAGTACTTCTGACGCCACTGTTGGCAAGTCAAGTCCTTTGTATTCAGTAAATTTTGTGCTCATTTTATCCTTTTCTTTAATCGAAATGCGAAAGTAGTAAATTAAAGTTGAAAGTTGAAAGTCGTAGGTCGAAAGTTACGCTTTAAGCCAAAATCGATTTACTTGCATTTTGACAAAAAAGATAAAAACACTTTTATTCATCTGCTTCTAATTCAAAAAAATCATTGACTGGTTTCCCAAACAATTTTGATAATTTCAGAGTTAAAACGGAATCATGAGTGCGCTCGATTTTATAAATTTGATAAAACTTGTGGGCACGGGATTATAAATACAAGCTATCGGGTATCGTTCTAGTATTCTTTTGTTGCTGGGAACGCAATGAAATTGTAGCTGTTAGCTGTTCCTTGCTTTTTTTGAATTAGTTTTTTTCTAACTCTATTTTCAGTAACTTTTTTAGCTTGTTTAAGTCAATTTCATTACTGTTTCCAATTTCTACGAAATATTTTGTTTGCCAATTTTGAGTTTTTTGCGCTTGTTTATTTTCTGTTACGCTCCAATTTGGGTAAACTCTAATTCCACGTTTTCCTTTCCCTTTTGGGCTTGTCAAAATTCTATTTTCGCTCAAAACTGTTTTGTTGAAAATAAAAACTCCAAACCTTTCTGCTTGACGTGTAGCAATGAAGTAAAATTCGAATTCATCGTCAACACTATGCGGTTCCGTTATGCCCTTTTGATTTCGTTTCCAGATTGACACAAATTGCCCTGCTTTGGTTGGCGTGATTTTCGCCATTCTGAATTTCACTCTTTGTTTGTTCAGTTCAAAATTATGAGCGAAATACTCTTGACTTTCTTTTTCAATTTCTAGGTTTTCAAGTTGTATTCCGCAAACTTTAAATATGGAATTATTTAAAAGTTGTATTTCAGAAAATATGTTACTGGAATTTGTCAATTTTGGTACTATTAATTTTTTTTATGATTTATTTTTCTTCGTAAAGAGGCAATGAAGGATCAAGTTCTCGAGCTACAGCATTTCGGGTTTCTTTCTATCCAATGTTTTTTATACTCATTTCCAATTGTTTCGTGCCTTTGTTTCAGTTATATGAGTAAGATGGTGGTTGCAATGCCACGCATAAACCCCAATATTCTCGTCTATCCTGAACTCTTTTCCGTGTTCGGGATGAATAAATATTTTTGAATAGTCACTTTCTGCTAAATTGTTTAATAAAACGGTCCATCTTTCGTGAATACCTTCAATCATTTTTAATGACGGTTCTATTTGCATCTTTTTGCTATCAAACAGTTCTGCCCAACGATCTTCATAATATGGTTTTATTGTTGGTTTATCCTCTGTCAATGCAAGTTTTAAGCGAATTAAACTGTTCATATGACTGTCAGCACAGTGATGAACTACTTGCCTAATTGTCCAACCATCAGGCCTGTATGGAGTATCGAGTTGCTCGTCAGTTAAATTTATGACTTCACTTGACAGTCTCTCTGGAAAGGTAGAAATATCAGAAATCCATTTTTTTAAAATGTCTTTCGTTATTAATGTAGGTTTCTCAAACTTACCTATAGGGTATTTTAATAGCTCAATATTCATAAAGTTAATTTGTGTCTTTATTGTGTCTTTTTTTTTAGTATTAACGCCTACGTTACTGCAGAACAAAAGGTTTGGATTTAATTAAGCATATCGTCCAAATTGCTTATAGCGTGTTTGAGGCAGAGGATGTTGGTAATCCTACTTACTTTTCTTTGCACTCTTTAATTATAGTATTCTATTTTGCGCTCTGCAACCAGCGATGGAATTCCTTCCTGAGTACCTTCCATATAGATATTGCATTTTATCCAGTTGTTATGGCTGTCATACTCGTAACTATAATAGTATTCTTTTACTGGTAATTCTTGTTCTGGGTCATCTAGGATAAATTCCTTTTTAATCATATCACCTTGCTCGTTAAAGGTTTTTAAATATTTTGTAGTGGGATTAGATATTGTTCCTGGTCCAGTAATATAATATTTTACTGTTTCTACATAATCTTGGGTTGGGTGGTAGCTGTATTCTTCTTTATCTACTATTTTTCCACAACCATACATAGTGACTTGTGTTATACGCCCCAATGAATCATATTCATACTGTAATTGCAAGTCCTCACAAAAAGGAGACTCTGTTCCCATATCGGTATATGCCCCTATTTTTTTTCCATATAATCCGGCTATGATTTTCTGATTGATTACTTGGTCTTTATCATTGTATGTAAATAATTTACGTGTAAATAGATCTTCTTTCTTATATTTTTTATGAAGCGTTTCTTTGCCCAATCTAACAACATTATATTGTTTCTCTTCAACTATTCTACCAAGTTTATCATATATATATGTATATATATTCGCACAATAATCACTCCATATTTTTCCATCTTCTTCAAGGACTTCATCTTTATGTGAAACTTCAATTTGATTCAATTTCATTAATAAATTATAATTAGCTACAGGGTAATACCATTTTAATGCTGTTTTAAATTTGCTTTTTTCAGCACAGTCCTTGTCATTATATATATACTCATCTGCTCTGCTATAATCAATTTGAGTAAAATAATTATTACCTGGGATACTGGTTATTTCTGCCTTCAGCCTATTGTGTTTATCTACTTCTACAAAAGAACTAACACTTATACCATTAGATATAATAACATTTGCTCTCTCTCGCTTAGACCAGGTTTCTTTTGGCTTATTGAATTTACAATATACAGTTTTAACAGAATCTTTTAAATTATAAACTTTTGAAAATGTTCCTACCCAATTATATTTTTGCTCTTTTTGTGCATTAATATTTATTGAAAATAATAATGTTGAGAACAATAAAAATTTTAGAAATAATTTCATAAAAAGGATACTTATTTTTTACCTCACCGGTACTGATTTTCAAGATTAGATAATTCTGCAATATTTTGATTGTAAACTTGCGCCAAACTCTTTAATTCACGCAACTCTACTTCATATTTTAAATCCAAAACAAGTTGCTTTAACTTGCAAACGGAATTATTTCATTGCTAATATACAAACAAATAGTACAAAATGAGCTACAAGGTTTTTGTTTTTGTATCGTTTATCATGTGTTTTGCGTGAAGGATGGAAGCGGCATCCTTTTATGGAGTTTACGGAATAAAAGATACAGCGCACAGCCTGACCCGGAGTTTTTACGCAGGGGCACGCCCACGATTTTAGGAGAAAACCTCTTTTAAAACATCGAGTGATTTTGGTTTTTTAAAGCCGTCTAAATGGAAACTGTAGTAATCAATCAGTATTTTTAGAAGGATTTGGCGTTCTATGACATGAAAGATTTTTTGACTATTATCGAATTTTAAATCAATCAGTTTTTTAAACAAATTACTTTCATGTTCCGTGAGGGAACTAATGGCGTGAAAAGGTGTGAAAATACCTTCGGTCATTTCAAAAAAAGCCATATCCATATCCGAAGTATCAGGGTAAAAACCGAGATATTTGGTGGTTTCCAATAATAAAATTAGATGGAAATTAGCTATTTCATCGTGGTTGTCTAACCAGTGTAATGCGGTTTCTAGGAAAGTAAAAAGGGGCTCGTTTTCTTCCTCTTCGTGAATGGAATGGTGGAGCATTTCTGAAATGAACATCACCATGGTGCTCTTATAAATATCGGAGTGTATGGAATGAAAAGCTGAGCTGATTTTTATCTCTTTAAAATTTTCTAAAGTGCCTTTGTTTTTATGAACGGCCTCAATTTCAAGAATTGTCAAAGGCTGAAAATAAGCCTTTTTTTGACTTGCTTTCCGACTCGAAAAAGCATCCCGAACAAAATATGATTTTAAACCGTGCGATAGGGTAAAACATTTTACGATCAAGCTTTTCTCCTGAAATTTTAATGATGAAAGAACAATAGCTTTGGTTTTGACTTGCACAATTTTAATTTAAAGATTGAAAAATATAAAGATTGAAAAATTCATCTCTCTAAATTATCTAATTATCATTACTTTCTTAATGGTAGTTTCAACACCATCTTGTGCCGAAATAAAAATCATATAAACTCCAGATGCGACTTTATATTTCCCAAAAGCGGTTGTATCCCATTCTATTGTTCCGCCTTCGGAGGTAGTTTCATATACTAAGTTTCCGCCTACATCGGTAATTTTAACATTTGCTTTGTCTAATAATCCTGCAATTTTTACAGTTCCTTGAAAATCTGGCCGAACAGGATTAGGATACACATAAACCTTACTTAAATCTTCATTTGCCTTGGTAGCAACTCCCTTGAATGATATCATGCCTTTACTAGTAGCAATAAATACTTCGCCAGTTATCCCATTAATATCAATGTCATTAATAGTATTGCTGGGCAGCGGAGAATTGCTTGTTGTAAAGTGGTATCTAGTTTCCTGACCGTTTGGTGATACAAGAAAAAGTCCCGCATCAGCGGTTCCTATCCACTTATTATTAGCGCCATCTACAACAATGGATGTGATAAATTGCTCAAATAACAATTCTTGAGGCAGATTGTCATCAATGATAATAACAGGATTTGTTTTCAAGGGCGTATCTGAGAGGAAATTATTCACGCTATTCAAAACCCTCAACCCTTTTGATGTTCCTATCCAGAGTTGGTTTCTAGTATCTATAGCTACAGTTCTTACGTTTGAAATGGGTAAATTACCCGTATCGGCACCCACTGTCATTTTTTTAAAAGTGGTTCCGTTTTCATTGAATCCTACCACACCATCCTCACTTGTAGCCAGCCATTTTGTACCGTTTTTATCTATTACAATGGCGCCGTAATTATTCTCTTCGGGCACATCTAGAATTTTATCCATGGCATAGCTTTGCCATTGCCCATTGGTACGCAAAACTTTAAGCCCGTTTTTAATTCTACTATTGGTCACCCATAAATTCCCTGACTTGTCAAATGCGGTTGCATTGATACGTATATCAATATTATTAGGTCCTCCAAAAGTTAGCGACTCTAATCCGCTGTTGGTTTGATTGAATAAAATGGTTGGAACATCATTCTCAATTTTGAGAAGCCCTGAAAAAAAAGAACTCGCATACACTTGATTTTCGTTTATTGGATTCACAATTACTTTCCCTATAGTTTGCGCTCCTAATACCGATTCATAAGGAATATTAAGCCAGCCTTCTTTATTATATTTGCTTATGCCATAGCTATCCAACGGAAATGGATTGTAATCCCCTGCAAATTCCCCGTACACGGCCCATAGCACAGATGGCGTGAGATCTAAAGCGAAAATATTATTTCGTAATGGTCCCGAGGGTGTACTGTTTTCAAATATGGATGATCCATTAAGAGCGGTTGTAAATAATCCGTTATCTTGTGTGCCAATATATACCGTATCACCAATCACGGTAGCGCACGTAAAGGTGATGTTGGCCTCAGGAATCTGATTGGCGTTTAGTTCCCGAAGCAAAATCATTTGACTGTTATAAAAATATAGTGTGCTTGGAGTACTCACAACCATAATACCTGCTCCAACTCTCATATCTATTGCTGGATTTGGCAATTGTGAAAATAGCACAAAAGTATTTGTAACTGCATTATACTTTTGGATTGCTCCTGTAGCATTGACAGCATACAATTCTTGATTAAGCGTTGTAACTCCTATCCAAGAGGCTGATGTTAGTGTTTCCCACTGATTATAATCTATTAAATTTGGGTTTGAGACTAAGGCTCTTCTTATCCCACTGGAAGTAGCAGCATAAAAATATCCATTAAAAAGTGCCATTTGGTGTACCTTCATTTCTGTTCCGCCGTCGCCAATGAAATACGTATCTCCAAATTGCATCGTTGATAAGTTAAACTGTACAATCCCAAAATCACAAGAGACGTAAAGTATTCCTTGATGTTCTAAGAAATGATTGATTTTTTTTATAGTAGGAGACAGTTTTTTATTGATAATGTCTACTATTCTCAATATACTCCCATCCTGCTCATTAATCACTATGATAAGTCCGTTTTCATAACCTACAACAGTCTTGTTGAGCGCTGTGCTATGATATAACGTTGAAATGGTTTCTCCTGAGAGGCCATCAACCGTAGTAGTTGTTTTTATTATATTTGTGAGTGAATTTTTAGAGAACAAAGCGTTTTCTGAAGCTGCAAATACCGCATTTGCAGACTGAGAAATATCTTTAATTTCAGAATACGAAAAATAACCTTGCCAGGATAAGTCACTTTGGGCAAAACCCAAAAACATCCCTGTAAAAAGTAAAATAAGCGAAAAAAACTTTTTCATCCTTTGTAGCACTATTGATTTACAAATATAAACAAACGAAAGTTAAGGCTATTTGTTACATAAAAAAACCTTCTACCGCATACACGATAGAAGGTTTATTATAATTTAGGCCGTGTATTATACCACGCCTTGTGCCAGCATTGCATCGGCAACTTTAACAAATCCAGCTATGTTTGCTCCTTTTACGTAGTTTACATATCCTTCCTCATCTGTACCATATTGCTTACACTGATTGTGAATTCCAACCATAATTTCTTTAAGTCTTGAATCAACTTCTTCACTAGTCCAGTTTAAACGGATAGAGTTTTGTGTCATTTCAAGTCCTGAAGCAGCTACTCCTCCAGCATTTGCAGCTTTTCCAGGAGCAAAAAGTACTTTAGCTTTCAAGAATTCTTTTATAGCTTCAAGTGTACATGGCATGTTTGCAGCTTCTGTTACACACATTACTCCGTTTGCAATTAATTTTTTTGCATCTTCTTCGTTCAACTCATTTTGAGTAGCACATGGAATTGCAACATCCACTTTCACTTCCCATACGCTTTTTCCTTTGTGGAATTCAGCATTTGGATATTTTTCTAAATACGCTTCGGCTCTGTTATCACCTCTTGCTCTCATTTCAAGCATGAAGTCAATTTTATCTCCTGAAATTCCTTCTTCATCATAAATATATCCATCAGGACCAGAAATAGTAACTACTTTTCCACCTAGATCATTTACTTTTAAGGCAACACCCCAAGCTACATTTCCAAATCCAGAAATAGAAACTCTTTTTCCTTTGATGTTTTGTCCGATAGTGTTTAACATTTGCTCCGCAAAATATACCACACCGTAACCAGTAGCTTCTGGTCTAATTAAAGATCCACCGTATGCTAATCCTTTACCAGTTAAAACACCAGTAAACTCATTTCTGATTCTTTTATATTGACCAAATAAATATCCTATTTCTCTAGCACCTACACCAATATCACCAGCTGGAACGTCTAATTGCGGCCCTATGTGTCTGCACAATTCTGTCATAAACGATTGGCAAAAACGCATTACTTCAGCATCTGATTTTCCTTGTGGATCAAAGTCAGAACCTCCTTTTCCACCACCCATAGGTAATGTAGTCAAACTGTTTTTAAAAACTTGTTCGAATGCTAAAAACTTAAGTACTGATAAATTTACAGTATGGTGAAAACGAATTCCTCCTTTGTATGGACCAATGGCAGAGTTCATTTGAATTCTAAAACCTCTGTTTACTTGAATCTCTCCTTTATCATCAACCCAAGGAACTCTAAAAATAATAGAACGCTCTGGCTCAGTTATTCTAAGCAGTAAATTTTTTCCATCGTATTTTTTTTGCTCTGCAATAAATGGAATTACAGTTTCTGCAAATTCCCTAACAGCTTGAATAAATTCAGGTTCATTTGGATTCTTGGCCTCAACTTGAGCCATAAAATCATTTATTTTTAGTAACATAGTATATAAGTAATTAATTAAGAAAACGATTTCGTTATAATATACAAATATACATCTTATAAAAATATTCGGACTCAGTTTTTAAAATTTATCAATAGAATTATCTTTTTATTATGCATTAACAAACAATTATGTTCAAGATATGTTGTTTTGAAGCTAATGTTTAACACTTTCGTAAGTAAATAAGATTTTGTCTGCTTATTTTTAATTCGTTTTTCTGTTTCTTAATACTCGATGTTTTTATATATTTGTGAAGATTTGAAAACACTAGCTCCTAATGGCCAGACACATAATACCACTTTTAGCACTGATATTTGGATTTTCTAACAATTCAAATGCTCAATTCGACGGTTTTTCGCACGAAGTTGGGATAATTGTAGGCCCTGTTGCTTTCCAGTCTGATTATGGTGAGCGATATGATTTTTCAACAAATGCTGGTAACACCGGTATTGGTATTGGGTTAGTTCATTACCTGAACTTTACCTATGACAAGAATTATAATTATACTTCAAGAACTTATTTTAACCAGCATTTCAAGCTTAGGACTGAGTTGTCTTATAACAAAACAAATTTAAAGCATTTTGGAGAATATGTTGACCCGAGTAAAAATTCACTTGGAGCACAACAATTACGAGCCATGACTGGAAGTACTGCGGTGGCAAACGTTGGAATGCAACTTGAATTTTACCCTTGGAACATAAGAGATTTTACAGCTGTTACGGGAGGTTTTGCTCCTTTTATCAGTTTAGGTGGCCAGTTTAGTGCCTACAACGCCAAAGCTGAATCTTCACTTGGACCGCTAGGAAATGCTGCAACTACATTCCCTAAATACCTCACTCCTTCTGAAGGACGTCCTTACGGTTTTTCATCAGAACAAGGTACCGTTTGGTCTGTTGTATCAAGCGTTGGAACTCGATATAAATTAACCGATTCTGGTGATTTGATGGTTGATTTACGATTTCAATATTATTTCTCCAACTGGGTTGACGGGCTTAATCCTAACCCAAAAATTTATAAAGAAAATAAAGCTAATGATTGGCTGGTTTGGTTTAATGTAGGATACATTCATTATTTAGATTAATTAGCAAAACCAATATGCTTATAAAAATAAACCCCAAAACATTTTTTTCTGTTTTGGGGTTTGTTTTATTAGGCCAATGCTTGTTTCAAATCTTCGATTAAATCATCCGCATCCTCGATACCTACGCTTAAACGAACCAAATCATCCGTAATTCCAATTTCCTTACGTTTATCTTCAGGGATAGATGCGTGTGTCATCAACGCTGGATGATTGGCTAAAGACTCTACGCCACCAAGAGATTCGGCCAAAGTAAATACCTTAACTTTTTCTAGAAAGTCAATTGCATCCTCTTTTTTACCCGATACAAATGTAAAAGATACCATTCCGCCAAAACCACTCATTTGTTTTTTGGCAATTTCATGATAGGGATGACTCGGTAATCCCGGATAATATACTGTTTTTACTTTTGGATGATTGTTTAAAAACTCCACCACCTTAGCTCCATTTTCACAATGTCTTTGTACGCGCAAGTGTAACGTTTTTATTCCTCTAAGTACTAAAAAACTATCCATGGGTCCAAGTGTAGCTCCGGTAGCAAATTGTTGAAAATGCAATTGTGCTCCTAGCGCTTCATCTTTTACAATCAAAGCTCCCGCAATAACATCAGAGTGTCCACCTAAATATTTGGTAGCAGAATGCATTACAATATCAGCTCCTAGGTCTAGTGGTTTTTGCAAATACGGCGTTGCAAAGGTGTTATCAACTGCAAAAAGAATGTTGTTTTCGTTGGTGATTTTTGCAATTTCTTGAATATCGGCTAGTTTCATCAAAGGGTTTGTAGGCGTTTCTACCCAAACCATCTTTGTGTTTTCATTAATTAACGACTTGAATTTTTCCAAGTCATTCATGTCCACAAAATGGAATTTTATTCCTGAATCTTTATAAATACGTGTAAACATTCGGTACGTTCCTCCATATAAATCATCCATAGCAATGATTTCGTCTCCTGCTTTGAAAGATCGCAACACACAATCAGTAGCCGCTAATCCTGATGAAAAAGCCAATCCACGAGTTCCGTTCTCTATACTAGCCAAAGCATTTTCAAGAGCGCTTCTGGTAGGATTTGCAGCCCTACTGTATTCATAATCTGGATTTAATGGCTGCCCTGGGCTGGTTTGTACAAATGTTGATGTTTGATATACTGGCGGCATAACTGCTCCTGTACTTGGATCATGGTGTTGCCCACCGTGGATTACCTTTGTATTGAATTTCATATCGTTTGATTTTATTACCTAAATGTTTCACAAATTTACCCTTTAATTTATTTTAACCAAGCTACAAGTTGATACCTTTGTATATAATTAACAAATTACAAATGAAACCTTATTTCGTTTTTGGAGTACTATTCCTTTTTTTAACTAGTTGTACAAAGGAACTTCACTTTACTTCTGTTTCTTTCGAAAAAAAATCGAAGATTGCATGCCAAGAAAACTGCCCTAAAATCAGTATCAAAATTCCAGTTGCACAGGACAATTCTGTGGAAGCCGATAGTATTAACAAAAAAGTGTTTTCGGTATTGAAAGAGATTGTTTACTTTGGTGAAAAGCCATATGCCGCAACAAATTATAAAGATTTAACCACTGCATTTATTGACTCCTACGAGAAATTACACAAAGATTTTCCTAGTGAAACTATTGGCTGGGAGGCTACTGTAACGGGAAAAGTAGGGTACCAATCAGAAGGGATTTTGAATCTAGAAATCAATCATTACACCTATACGGGAGGTGCTCATGGCTACCAAGGTTTGCGTTCTTTATTGTTTGATCCATCAACAGGTAAGACTATTACAAACGAAGCTATTTTTAAGGATAAAGCTGCTTTTATGGCTTTCGCCGAAAAGAAATTCAGAGCCAAATACAAAATCCCAAGTACAGCATCCATAAACGCTACAGGACTGATGTTTGAAGAGGATAAATTTGCGCTTCCTCAAAATATTTTTTACACAGAGAAAGGATTACTACTTTATTACAACTCCTACGAAGCAGCATCCTATGCCGATGGCCCAAAAGAATTATTGCTGGGGTACGCTGATATAAATTATTTTTTAAAGATTAAATAGTTGTTTTAAGTCTAAGATAATTGTTGCGCTATAAAATTCAAGGCTTTACAAATTTTTAAAAAATCATTTAAAACTTTGTATTTCAAATTATAAGTCAATAAAAAGTGAAGAAAAATATAAATAAAAACATTTTCAAGGTACTATTAATCATATTGAGTTTGTCAATATTTTTAACCTCCCTCACTTTCGATGCATTTTCGTATGAATACCAAGGTGTAAAAATGATGTCTTCTTTATCGTGCTTTGTAACAGGGAGCCTTGCAATTTTGGGAGGTGGCACTTTAGAATGGTTAATCTGGTTGGCTAATCCTTTATGCTTAATATCTATTTTTTGTTTAATTATGGACAAAAATCTAGCCTCAAAATTTAATTTTACAGCTTTGATTTTAGCTATATCATTTTATTCTTGGAATTCAGTTCTAGCTTCAGAAAGCGGCACTTCTGGTAAAATTTTATCCGTAGAATTAGGGTACTTCATTTGGTTAGCTAGTATAACTGTACTTACCATCGGAACTAAATTGTATTTTAGAAAATATAGTGAAATAAAATACACTGAATAAATCAAGATAAATATTCATTAAAAGGTAATCGACATCATATTTAGTTCAAATATTATCTTTTTTATAACGTTACATCTCAAAAGAAAAGTCCTCCTAGCCCCGACAGCAGTGAAAATCCTCTGGCCCAAAACCCTATTTTTTCTTGGTAGAAAAGAGCGACCGCAGGAAGCTCCTTTTATGCCTTAGAAAAAAAGGGTTTTGGGCCAGATATGAAACGAATGGCGGGATATGGCTCCTAAATAAACTTTCGAATTATGAGCATATTACCTATGTGTAAGCCTTCATGGAAATTACTGAAAGCCATGGCATCTTCGGCATTTTGCAGGACATGATTACCTGTAGAGGTGGTGTACTCCATGTAAGTAACAAACTTTTTCTGCTCATAATCCAGTTGAGTTTGCGCTATAGTTGCAAACAATAAGGCCTTAATTTCGTCTACTTCGGCTTGTGTAACATCAACTTCTGGGCGGGTTCCTTTTTTATACTTCTCCACCAATTCCTCTGAAACTAACATAGGTAAACCCGAAAGTTTGTACACTAGCATTTGCTGGGAGACAACAATGTGCCCAATGTTCCAAATTAAATTATTGCTGCATCCCTGCGGTATGGCATTCAATTGATCCAGCGAATAGCCGTCTAAGAATTTCGAAATCATTTTTCTACTGGTGGTAGCTACATCAAATAATTGCTTCATGATTTTTATTTTTTCTATAAAAATAATCATTTTTTGACTTATACAAACTTTCTAATACTCATAATGATGCCCATGTGTAGCGCCTCATGATAGTTATTAAAAGATAATGCATCTTCAATGTTTTTAATAGTCAGACCTATTGAAGTAGTATATTCCTGGTATTCTTTAAAGAATTTATTATTAAAATCTACTTCGGTTTGATTAATAGTTTCAAAAAGCAATAACTTGATTTCCTCAACCTCAGCTTGTGTAACATCTTGAAGTGGCTTGGTTCCACCTTTATATTTTTCAAATAATTCGTCAGAAATAATCATAGGCACTCCCGAAAATTTATAAACTAACCTTTGTTGTGTAACCACAATATGGGCAATATTCCAAATTAAATTGTTGTTAAATCCCGGAGCTATTTTATTAAGTTGTTCCAAAGTATAGTTTTCCAGAAATTGTGACAACACTTTTCTACTTGCTTTGGCAATATCAAATGTTTGATGCATTTTTTTATTTTTTCTATAAAAATAATCATTTTCAGTGTCAAATGAATTTTCTTTGCACAAAGAAATTATGCTACCCATGGACAAAATATACTATCTCGCCTCCTGCGACACGTGCAGAAAAATTATAAAATCATTACCTAAAGAACATGATTTTAAATTTCACGATATCAAACAAGACCCCATTACGCTGGAAGAATTAGAACAAATGCGAGAACTTGCAGGCAGTTACGAAGTACTTTTTAGTAAAAAAGCACAGCTTTACAAATCAATGGATTTGAAAAACAAATCCTTAACCGAAGACGATTACAAAAAATACATTCTAGAACATTATACGTTTTTGAGTCGTCCAGTATTTATTATCAAAGACAAAATCTACATTGGCAACAGCCAACAAAACATGCATCAAGTAAATCTTGCTCTTGCCCATGTCTAAAAGAAATCTTGCGCTCATTGGCGCTACACTGGTCTCTATTATTTACGGTGTAACCTTTACCATTGCTAAGGATGTTATGCCTTTCTATATAGATGCGTATGGGTTTATTTTGCTGCGTGTAGGTGGCTCGGTACTTTTGTTTTGGCTAATTTGGCTTTTTATGCCTAAGGAGAAAATTGAGATTGGTGATTTCCCTCGAATTATAGCGGCAGCTTTTTTTGGTGTGGCCTTTAATATGCTTACTTTTTTTAAAGGATTAAGCTTGACTTCGCCCATAAGTGCAGCGGTAATTATGGTATCAACCCCAATGATTGTATTGACACTTTCGGCCATTATCATGAAGGAACGCATGCAAAAGAGAAAAGTTTTTGGAATCATCCTAGGACTTATAGGAACTGCTTTTTTAATTTTATACGGCAAATCTATTGGTAATGCTACCAATGCTGGATTGGGGAATTTCCTCGTTTTGGTCAATGCCATTTCGTATGGGTTCTATCTTATTGTAGTCAAAAAATTGATGGATAAATACAATGCTTTTACGTTTGTAAAATGGATTTATTTGTTTGGTTTTTTAATGGTTTTGCCTTTTGGCTGGAGCCAATTTCAAGCCGTTGATTGGGCTATAGTACCCGCAGCTATTGGATGGAAAATAGGATTTGTGGTGATTTTTTCGACTTTCTTCACCTATTTATTGAATTTGCTTTCGATGAAAGAATTAAAACCAACAACCGTGGCCGTTTTTATTTATTTACAACCTTTATTTGCAACCATTTTTGCCATCAGTTTGGGTAAGGATGAGTTGAGTTTGGTAAAAATTGGTTCGGCAGTTTTGATTTTTATTGGCGTTTATTTGGTGACGATGAAAAAGAACTAGTTTACAGTGAGCAGTTGCAGTTGGCAGTTGTGAAAAGTAGTCTACAATAATGAGATTTGGTTACGAATTTGATTGCTGAAAACTGCAGACCAAACACTAAAAACTGAGACTGAGACTGAAAAAGTTTTTCCTTATCTTTGAGCTCTTTTTATAAAATGATATGATACAATCAATGACCGGTTTTGGTAAAGCGACTTTGCAACTACCAACCAAAAAAATAACAGTCGAAGTAAAATCCTTGAACAGTAAAGGTTTGGATTTAAATGTACGCATGCCTTCGCTGTACCGCGAAATGGAACTGAGTTTGCGCAACCAAATTGCGCTGAAACTCGAACGCGGAAAAGTAGATTTTTCTGTTTTTATAGAAAGTACTGCCGAACAAACTTCTACCAAAGTCAACGTACCGATTGTGAAAGCATATATGGATCAACTTAAAGAAATTTGTAACGAAGGATACGAAACAGAGTTGATGAAAATGGCTATTAGAATGCCAGACGCCATGAAAATAGAACGCGAAGAAATTGACGAAAACGATTGGATTCAAATTCAAACCGTTATTGAAGAGGCGTTGCAAAACATCTTGAATTTTAGAAGAGATGAAGGTATGTCACTTGAAAAAGAATTTCAATTGCGTATTGGCAACATTCGTCAATACATGACAGAAACTTTGGCGCTTGATCCAGAGCGTGTGCAAGCCATAAAAGATCGTTTGCAAACTGCTATTGCTGAATTGAAAGTGAATGTTGATGAAAATCGATTTGAACAAGAATTGATTTACTACTTAGAGAAACTAGACATCACCGAAGAAAAAGTACGTTTGACGAATCACCTCGATTACTTCCTAGAAACTATCAACGGAACCGAAGCTAACGGTAGAAAATTAGGTTTTATCACTCAAGAAATGGGACGTGAAATCAACACGATGGGGTCCAAATCAAATCACGCACAAATGCAAAAATTAGTCGTTCAAATGAAAGACGAATTGGAGAAAATTAAAGAACAGGTGTTGAATGTTTTGTAGCTTAAATTTTTTGAAATGAAGAGAGTTATTTTACTGTTTTTTCTAATAACATCAACTTGTTTTTCACAACAAAAAAACATTTCAATTGAAAGTTTCAGGACTAATGATAGAATTTTTTACGGTTCAATTGATGATAAGTATGACATTACAATTTATTTAAAAGTAGAAAATTTTTCAGAAGATCATTTATATGTTTATTCAGTTAAAGGCTGGTACTATTACAATAAAGTTAAGAAAATGATTCCTTTAGTTGGCATTTATAATCCAATGAAAGGAATGACATTGTTTAACACTACTGATAAAGTTTTCGAAAAGAAAATATTGGATTTTGATTTTTCAGGCATTGTTTGGGATAAATTAGAAGAAATTGAAAATTTAAAAAAATATAATGAAAAATTTTTCATTTCAAATAATCCAACTGAGAATAATACCTGGTCAAATAATACTAAAAATCTAAAAGTAACTATTAATAATGAATTACAAGATATCTATGTTTTTGAAGATTTTAAGTTTTTAAAAATAGATAATTCAGTAATTAATCTTTCAAATTATCACATAGGTTACAAGAACTTAGAAATTATTTCAAAGAAATTATCTACTTTAGAAACACGGTTATTATTAAAATACGAACAAGCAGGAAATCCAAACATTCAAGGAAACTGCGGCGGAGCAACCGATTTCGGTTACATAATTTTAGTCATTAATAATAAAAAGGAGTTAATTCAATTTGAAGAAATAGAAATAGAAAATTGTAGAGGATTTATTTATTCAGAAAATTTACAACAAAACAATAAAAAAATACTCCAATATAAAATCACAGATTCAAGTGATGATAAAGAAATTAGTAAAATCATCACGATTGATATTGAATCCATAAGACTTATAAAATAGTGCAAAACAAATGAAAAAAGGAAAATTAATCGTATTCTCGGCACCGTCAGGATCAGGAAAAACTACTATAGTTAGGCATTTATTAAAGCAAGAAGACTTGAATTTAGAGTTTTCGATATCAGCTGCTACACGAGAAGCTCGTGGTGAAGAAGTAAGTGGCAAGGATTACTATTTTATGTCATTAAAAGATTTTAAAACGCACATTAAAAACGAGGATTTCGTAGAATGGGAAGAAGTCTACAGAGACAATTTTTACGGAACTTTAAAAAGCGAAGTAGAACGTATCTGGGCACTCGGTAAAAATGTAATTTTTGATATTGATGTAGCCGGCGGATTGCGCATCAAGCATAAATTTCCCGAAGAAACTCTTGCTGTTTTTGTAAAACCACCAAGCGTGGATGAACTCAAAAGACGATTAAAGGAACGATCCACTGAAAGTGATGACAAAATCAATATGCGTATCGCTAAAGCATCTGTAGAACTTGCAACTGCTCCACAATTTGATGTGATTATCAAGAACTACGATTTGCCAGTTGCTCTAGAAGAAGCGTATCAATTGGTGAAGGATTTTGTAAAGGATTAAAATTATTACACAAAGATTCGCAAAGAAAAAAAAGAGATTCACAAAGCATTAAAAATTTTTCGTGAATGTTTGCGAAAAGCTAATATATGAAGAATTTGCCTATTGCAATTGAGGAAGCGTATCAATTGGTGAAGGATTTTGTAAAGGATTAAAATTATTACACAAAGATTCACAAAGAAAAAAAGAGATACACAAAGCTTTTAAAAATCCTTCTCGAAACTTTTAAAAGCTTTTGCGAACCTTTGCGAAACAAAATAAATATGAAAATCGGACTTTATTTCGGAACGTTTAATCCCATTCATGTTGGGCATCTTATCATTGCCAATCACATGGCAGAGCACTCTGATTTAGATCAGGTTTGGATGGTGGTTACGCCACATAATCCTTTGAAGAAAAAAAGCACACTACTTGATGATTATCACCGTTTGCAAATGGTGTTTCTAGCTACTGAGGATTTTCCAAAAATCAAACCATCGGATATTGAATTTAAGCTACCGCAACCTAATTATACGGTAAATACTCTTGTGCACTTAGAGGAAAAATATCCTAACTACGAATTCTCTTTAATCATGGGAGAAGACAATTTGAAGTCGCTACACAAATGGAAAAACTACGAAGTAATCCTTGAGCGTCATGATATTTATGTGTACCCACGAATCTCATCCGAAGAGGAAAACTTGGAGTTTAAAAACCATCCAAAAATACATTTGATTGATGCTCCGGTTGTAGAGATTTCAGCAACTTTCATACGTGACAACATTAAAAAAGGCAAAAACATTCAACCGCTGTTGCCCGCAAAAGTTTGGGAGTACATTGATCATAATAATTTTTATAAGAAATAAAATCAAAAAACCTTTTTCAACTCTACTTGAATATTCTCAAAAATAGTACTCAAATTATCATTTTTACCTGACAAGACATAAACAGCTGTGCTAGGCATTTGTTTACTATTCCACAACATTTGAATTTTGTTTTCGGCTAGTAACTTTTTTGCATTAATATCCCAAACTACTCCTATTCCTGTATTTCTCGAAATGATTTCAATCATTTCATATTCAGACGGAATGATATAGTTAGGAACCATCGACGGTCTTTTTTTATTAAAGACATGCAACCAAAATAATTTGATATGCGGAATTTGAGCATTGTGACTGTACCATTTTTGATCGTTTAGCCAATGTTCAATAGCCGCAAAATCTTTTAGTTTTATACTAGCTTTTAATGGCGTAACATCAATTTCTGATGATCCTATAATAACCTGTTTGATCTCACCTACTTTTTTCTGAATGGTATCAAAAGTGTCATATTGTTGAGTAACTACCGCAAAATCAAGTTTTTTTTCGTTCACCAATTCAAACAACGTGTCATTGTCATGAAAACTAAAGTCAATATACTCAAACTTTGACACCAGAGCACTACCCAAGCTAGACATTAAATGTTTAGAAATTCCTATTGAAATTAACCGATTGGCGTTGAATGCTTTGGCTCGAAAACCATTTTCTACATTTTCCAATCGGTCTAATGCTTCAATGATTAAATTATTGAGTAACTTAGCGTATTCTGTAGGTTCTACACCTTTTGACTTTCTATTGAAAAGCTTGTACCCCACGTGCGCTTCTAGCATGGATATTTGCTGACTCACAGCGGGCTGACTGATAAACAACTCTTTGGCAGCCGCAGAAAAATTTCCGTTTTTGTACACTGATTTAAAGGTTCGGTACCATTCTAGATTGACCATGATATAAATATATTTATCACAAACATAATTTAAATTATTTTTACTGATAGCATAATCGCCGTAAATTTGTACAAAGAAATTACAAGATGAAAAAAATCGCATTATTTGCATTACTAGTATTAACAATGGGTTGTTTATCAGCAACAGCACAAAAAACAAAAAAAACTAAGATGAAAAAAGTATTATTCGTTCTAACTAGTCATTCTGAACTAGGGAACACAGGAGAAAAAACAGGATTTTGGATTGAAGAATTCGCTGCGCCTTATTATGAGTTAGCAGATAAAGGAGTGATCATTGATATTGCATCACCACTAGGAGGACAGCCACCAATTGACCCAAAAAGTTCAGATCCATCTTCGGCAACTGAAGACACTAAAAGATTTGATAAAGATACTGAACTACAAGCTAAACTAGGTAAAACACACAAATTAGCTGATGTTAAACAAGCTGACTATGATGCTGTTTTTTATCCAGGAGGTCATGGTCCATTATGGGATTTAGCAACTGATGCGAACTCTAGTGCATTGATTGAATCTTTTTATACCAATAACAAACCTGTTGCTTTTGTATGTCACTCACCAGCAGTGTTGAAAAACGTAAAAGTAAACGGAGAATTCTTAGTTAAAGGTAAAAATGTAACCGGATTTTCTAATACCGAGGAAGAAGCAGTGGGATTGACAAATGTTGTTCCATTTTTATTAGAAGATGCCTTGAAAGCTAACGGTGCTACTTATTCAAAAATAGGAGATTGGCAGCCTTACGCTGTAGAAGATGGTTTGCTAATCACAGGTCAAAATCCAGCTTCGTCAAAATTAGTAGCCGAAAAATTACTGGCTCAATTAAATTCAAAAAAATAAGAGAAAGTCGCTAAGATACTGAGAAGCTATGTTGCTAAGCTTTAAAAACTTAGTATTTTAGTAACTTAGTAACTCTTTAAAAATTAAAACATCATGTTAAACTTCGAATTATACAATCCTACCAATTTAGTTTTTGGAAAAGGACAAATAGAAAAACTATCCACGCTAGTGCCTCAAGGAGCTAAAATTCTTTTGGCGTACGGTGGTGGAAGTATTTTCAAAAATGGTATTCACGAGCAAGTGATCAACAATCTAAAAGGTTTTGAAATCATTGAATTTGGCGGAATCGAACCCAATCCGCATTTTGAAACTTTGATGAAAGCGGTTGACGTAATTAAGGAACAAAACATTGATTTCATTCTTGCCGTTGGTGGAGGATCTGTAATTGATGGGGTGAAATTTATTTCAGCAGCTGTTCATTTTGAGGGAAATCCAATGGAAATTCTGCAAAAAAGATTGTTGATTAAGGACCTGTCTAAAGTAATTCCTTTTGGAACAGTCCTTACATTGCCAGCAACAGGAAGCGAGATGAATTCTGGTTCAGTTGTTACTATTCAAGCTACCCAAGAGAAATTGGCTTTTGGTGGTTCCGCATTATTCCCAAAATTTTCTATTTGTGATCCAACAGTCATTCAATCGTTACCAAAAAGACAATTGCAAAATGGTGTTGTAGATGCGTACACTCACGTTTTGGAACAATATTTAACTTATCCGCATGAAGGTTTTTTACAAGATCGTATTGCCGAAAGTATATTACAAACCTTAATTCAAGTAGGTCCTGAAGTAGTTGAAAATCCATCAGATTACGCCTTGGCTTCTAACTTTATGTGGAGTTGTACCATGGCATTGAACGGTTTAATTCAAAAAGGAGTTCCATCTGATTGGGCTACGCACATGATTGGTCACGAGCTTACGGCTTTGTACGGAATTGATCATGCCAGAACGTTAGCAGTAGTTGGTCCAAATTTGTACCGCGTCATGTTTGAAACCAAAAAAGGAAAATTAGCACAATACGGAAAACGTATTTTCAATTTAACGGGTTCTGAGGATGAAATTGCAAACGAAGCGATCAAAAAAACAGTAGCCTTTTTTCATACCATGGGAATGGACACTAAATTGTCAGACTACACTAAAGAGTACGATAAAACTGCTGATTTCATAGTAGACCGCTTTAAAGAAAGAGGTTGGTTAGGATTAGGAGAAAAACAAAACATCACTTTAGAAAAAGTAAAAGCCATTGTTGAAATGAGTTATTAAACTTCACTCATACTTTTATAGCATAAAAAAAGGCGTTCTCTAAAATAGGGAACGCCTTTAACATTCTAAAATATAACTAACTCACTCAATTCAAACAACTGTTAAAATACTGCTTACTAATTAACTATAACGTCTTAAAATTAAAAATAGTATACCATAACTAAAAAAAATATAATTATATTTTACTTTTTTAAGATAAATTTTCAAAAAACTTAGTATCCACAATACCTCTGACAATAATTAAATTTGTTTCATTAGACCTTTTTTAAGTACTTTTGATTAAATTCAGTAAACAATGACCGATAATAAAAAATTTGCAGTAATTGGTGGTGGGAGTTGGGCTACAGCAATAGCTAAGATGCTTTGTGTAAATCTTGACGAAATAGCTTGGTACATGCGTAATGAAGCTGCAATTGAACATCTTAAAACCTATAAACACAATCCTAACTATTTGAGTTCGGTTGAGTTTGACGTTAAAAAACTAAAACTTACCAGTGACATCAACGAGGCAATAGCCTATGCTGATTATATCATCTTTGCTATTCCATCTGCCTTTCTTGGTGCAGAATTAGAAAAACTTACCGTTTCATTAGAAGATAAAATTATTTTTTCAGCCATAAAAGGAATTGTTCCAGAAACAAGCCTCATAGTGGGCGAACATTTTCATGTAAAATATGATATTCCGTATTACAATATTGGTGTCATAACAGGCCCTTGCC
This sequence comes from Flavobacterium sp. CECT 9288, assembly GCF_918731615.1. Taxonomy (NCBI): domain Bacteria; kingdom Pseudomonadati; phylum Bacteroidota; class Flavobacteriia; order Flavobacteriales; family Flavobacteriaceae; genus Flavobacterium; species Flavobacterium sp. CECT 9288. The sequence goes on from NZ_OU957226.1 coordinate 3,275,721, forward strand.
ATGCCGAAGAGGTAGCTATGGAGCGCCTATCTTACCTCACCATTGCTTGCGGCGACCCTGATAAAGCCAAAACGGTGGCTAAAAATTTGTCTGGAAACTACATTAAGACAAAAATTACAGATGATATTATAGGTACTGAGTATGCTGCTATGCTAAAAAACATTTATGCTATAGCTGCAGGAATAGCACACGGTTTGGGGTATGGCGATAATTTTCAGTCTGTATTGATGAGTAATGGGATTCGCGAGATGAAAAAATTCATCAAAAAAGTACATCGCATGAAACGCAACATCAACGACTCCGCTTATTTAGGTGATTTATTAGTGACCGGATACTCTGTTTTTTCTAGAAATAGAATGTTTGGAAATATGATAGGTAAAGGATATACTGTAAAGTCAGCCATGATGGAAATGAGTATGGTTTCTGAAGGGTATTATGCAGCCAAAAGCGCTTACAAACTCAATCAAGCTTATGGTGCCAAAACACCAATAATAGATGCTGTACATAGCATTTTATATGAAGGTCAAGATGCCAAGGCGGTATTTAAAAAACTAACCGACAAACTTGATTAGTCTAGCAACCGTATTCAAAATTTAAAATAAACCTCATGAGTGAAAGATGGAAATATCAAATTACGATGGGTAGTATATGGGGAATAGTAATGACTGTTTTTAATGTTCTGTTTGACTTAAAAGAAACTCCACTAGCAGCACAAGTTGCCACTTCTGCTTTTTATTTAAAAGCTGTGGCTTATATTTTAGTAGGCATATTTGTTTTGGGGTATTACACCTGGAAATCAAAAGTTAAATGACAAAACTAAAAAAACATTTTTATGAGCGAAAGATGGAAATTCAAACTTAAATACGGGTTAATTTGGGGATTTATGGCCTCTAGTATCACGGCTGCTTTTGACGTGTTCGAAATGTCTATCGAGGATGCCTTTTTATCCAGAAGAAATTTATTTCGAATACTATTTTTTGTTTTTACTGGGATTTTTATAATAAGCTATTTTGCTTGGGAGAAAAAAATAAGGGAAAAACGTTCTAATAATCTATCTAACAATAACACCGTCAACAAATAAAATAGGTACTTCTTCTACCACTGTTTCATTTATAGCGTTTGCTTTAAAAATAAATTTTTTATCGTATAATTTTCCATCCATGAAAAACGTGAGCATGAATTCATTGTTAAGCGCTAAAACACTTTTTTCGATCATTTCAACCTTCACCACAGAAACCGCTGGCACTTCCATAAAGGCGTGACGCAAAAGCGATGTTTTTTTCATTTCACCATCAATTGTACCAAAAGCTTTGGAAACAACCATCACACTTTCGATCAAGTAATCGCTATCGTTTACTAGATATGCGTACCACACTTTCTCCATAAAATCGTCGCTCCATTCTTGCACTGCTGCAAAAAAAACGTTTTCTACTTCGGGAATGATGATGTCTTTTTTCATAAGTTAGTCTTAATGTCTAAGGTCGTAAAGTCTTAAAGTCGAAGAAACTCGAAAACAAGTATTTCTTTCGACTTTATAACTTTATAACTTTTGACTAAATTGAGGATTTAAATTGCTCTAAGAAACGAACGTCATTTTCGTAAAACATACGAATATCGCCTATTTGATACAACAACATTGCAATACGCTCGATACCCATTCCGAATGCAAATCCGGTATGTTCATCAGGATTAATGTTGCAGTTTTTTAATACATTAGGATCTACCATACCACAACCACCTATTTCTAGCCAGCCAGTTCCTTTGGTAATTCTATAATCTGTTTCGGTTTTTAAACCCCAGTAAATATCAATTTCGGCACTTGGTTCTGTAAATGGAAAATAAGAAGGACGCAAACGGATCTTAGATTTCCCAAACATCTCTTTGGTGAAATACAACAAGGTTTGTTTTAAATCAGCAAATGAAACGTCTTTATCAATGTACAACCCTTCCACTTGATGAAAAATACAGTGGGAACGAGAGGAAACAGCCTCATTACGAAAAACGCGCCCTGGCGAAATAGTACGAATAGGCGGCTTGTTGTTCTCCATGTAGCGCACTTGCACAGATGAAGTGTGTGTACGCAACAAAATATCTGGATTAGTTTGAATGAAAAATGTATCTTGCATATCACGTGCCGGATGGTATTCTGGCAAGTTCAATGCAGTAAAATTATGCCAATCATCTTCAATTTCTGGACCTTCAGAAACGTTAAAACCTATGGTAGAAAAGATGTCTATGATTTGGTTTTTAACCAATGAAATAGGGTGACGAGAACCGATGATAACCGGTTCAGCAGAGCGAGTCAAATCACCATAAAACCCTTTACTTTCATCTTTACTTTCTAAAGCTTCTTGTATGGATTTTACTTTTTCTTCGGCAGTGGTTTTTAGCAAATTCATGATTTGTCCAAACTCCTTTTTTTGATCGTTTGGTACATTTTTGAACTCAGCAAACAAATCTTTCAAAAGACCTTTGCTTCCTAAAAATTTAATTCGAAACGCTTCTAATTCAGTTGCATTTTGAGTTGAAAAAGCTTGAGCTTCGCCGATATATTCTTTTATCTTGTCTATCATTTTCCTTCCGTAATTGAGAGTGCAAATTTATGAAATTTGTTCCAAGTTTCAAGTTTAAAGTTTCAAGTTTGTTGCAGCACATTTATAAGTAATCATCTTACATGAATTAACTATTCTATTACTTCGCGTTCTAAGAAATAATTCACAATGGCTTCTTTCATCAAAACCGATTGTTCTCCTGCCTTTAACGCTGGTAATTGCTCTTTAACTTTATAATGTGGCCAACCGTCTTTGTCAAAAAACTCGAATTCATAGTAACCATAAGGCTCTAACAAACGGCAAATGGCAATATGCATCAAATTGAGTTTTTCGTCTTTTTTAAATTCTTGGTGTACTTTGCCTAATTCTTGCACGCCAATTAAATAAATAATGGCATCTAGATCTAAATCCTCGCCTTGCGAAAATTGATCAGAAAGTAGTTGAACCAGCTGTTCCCAGCGTTCTTTTAGTTGTATATCTCTGGACATTGTTTAAAGTTTGAATGATGGATTATGAATTATTGATGTACAACTCATAAAATTATTTGCACAAAGATAAGAACTTGAAAATTGGCAATTGATAGTCAACAATTCTTTTATCTTTGTTCTTTATTTAAATCACTATATTTTTATTTTTATGAGTTTTCTAGATATTATATTAGGTGCATTACTAGCTTTTGCTGGGTTTAAAGGTTTAAAAAATGGTCTTTTTGTTGAACTAGCTTCCTTAGTTTCGTTAGTATTAGGAATCTATTTAGCTATTAAATTTTCATTTTTTTCAAAAGAAATCATTTCGGGATTTGTAAACTGGAATCCCAATACCATCCAAGTAATAGCATTTATGATTACGTTTTTAATCGTTGTTGTAGCAGTAACATTTTTAGGTAAATTCCTCACTGGGATAGCGAGTTTTGCTTTCTTGGGATGGGCCAATTCTATAGGTGGTGGTTTTTTTAGAATATTAAAAACCGTTTTGATCTTAGGAATTGTATTTTCAATTTTTGAAAAAATAAATTACAATCATATATTGGTCAAGAAAGAAACGCTTGACAAATCCATATTTTATAATCCCGTTCAAAAAACTGCTGCTTACCTCTATCCTTCCTTACAAGAGTGGTATAGCAGTTTGAAGAAAAAAAATAAAGAATAATCTACTTCACTTCCTTAATCGCACTACTTTCAATCCAACCAAAAGTTCCATCTGTGAGTTGGATTTTTTTCCATTTTCCAATAGTTTCAAAAACGTAGACTTTGGCTCCTTCATGTATTGCTAACAAAGGTTTTCCGCCTTCTCTCGGTTCTTTTTTCACATCTGTTTTTTCGGCAAAAACGATCGCCGGTCGTTCAGAATAATAATACTTTTTCTCAAAAAAAGCTGCCGAAAGTACTACCAAAAGCAATACAAAAGCAATACTCATAGCCGTAAAGAACACTCTTTTTAAAATTGGTTTTCGAGAAAAATAATACACCAAAAAGAACGTGAAAAATAAAAATGAAAAACCTAAGGCAATCTTTCCCCAAACGTCATAGTCAAACTGTCCCGTGAAGTCTTGTATGAGTTTTGCAAAGCCTACTTTAGGAATCACCTTAAACTCATCAATGGTTCTTTTTTGGGCGAATTTTAAGTTACCTGCCGCCTCAACGTTTTCTGGATTTAGTACAAGGGCTTTCTCATAATTGTAAATAGCTGGCGCAACTTGATTAAGCTTATAGTAGGCATTACCCAAATTAAAATACAACTCTGATGAGTGTTGGTTGTTTTTTAAAACACTTTCATAAGCCGCTGCAGCCTCAGTATACTTTCCTTTTCCATATAAAGCGTTGCCGTTCTCAAAGCCACTTTGGGCAAAGAAAAATTGGGTTGAAAATAAAAATATGTACAGTATGTTTTTCATAACAATTTAAACACGAAGGTCACAAAGATTTCGCTAAGATCACTATTTAAAGTGCTCCATTTATAACTCTTCTTACGCCTTCTTTTAGCAATTTAACATTAAAATTAATTAGTAATCCTAATCTACAATCTGACAATCTCAAATAGGTTAACAGTTGAGCTAAGTGAACATCCGTCAAAGCTTCAACAGATTTTACCTCAACGATAAACTTATTTTCAATTAACAAATCAATCCTATAACCCACATCTAACTTTACCTCTTCATAAATCAAAGGAAGCGCTTTCTGCTTTTCTACTTTTAAATTACTTTTTTTAAGTTCATAAAATAAGCATTCTTCATAAGTACTTTCAAGCAGTCCGGGACCTAAAGCTTTGTGAACTTTTAAAGCACTTTCAAATACAATTTTTGATATTTCGTTCTCCGTCATTATCTTTTGTAAAAACTTGTGTACTCTGTGATTTCTTTGTGCTCTTAGTGGTTAAGTAATTTGTTTTTCTAAATCCGAAATTATAACTACCGCTTTGTCAAAATCCTGTTGAATCGTGACACTTGATGAAGGTGCATAACGCGCTATTTCACAATTTTCAGTAAGTGTAATAAAATCGGTTACCGCTTCTGGATTTGCATTACGAGACAACAATAATTCTTGAATATTATCCTTACTCATTTCTGAGGTTTCAATATTTAGTTTGGCTTTCAAGAAATTATGCATCGCTTTTTCTAATGCCACATAAAACAGTTCTTTATTATTGATTTGTTTCTTGGCTTCTGATAAATATTTCTTGGCCAGCTTGTTATTCATGCGGACTCTGTTTCCAGCAACATCACCATCCATAGCTTCTTTCTTCTTTTTGAACAACACAATCAGCGGGATCAATAAAAAAGGAAGTAATAACAACCCCGTAAACATATTAGAACCTAAAAAATCTTTCTTATTTATTGGAACAAAATTAGTCTTTGACTTAATGTTTTTAAATTCTTCTACAGCCGCAATTTTATTTTTATTACCCTTTGTAGCGGTAGAATCTACAGGCGTAGGCCCATCAAGTACATGTATCATGATTTCCGGCGAACGTAAGGTTTTATAGGTTCCAGAACTTAAATCAAAATATGAAAACTGCATTGGTTTTACCGGATAATTCCCTTTGTATTGCGGAACTATAGCATAACTATCAACTGATTTTCCTGCCATTCCAGATAGCGGTGTGCTAATATCTTCGCTGTGAACGGCATCATACATTTCCAGAGCATTTGGAACTACGGGCTTTGGCAAACTAAATAGTTTTAAATTCCCTTTTCCGGTAACGCTCACAACCAAATCTAGGCTTTCACCATGTTTTAAATTAGTTTTTGATGGAGTAACTTTAAAATCAAAATTACCCACTGCACCAGTAAAATCATCTGGTTTGCCTGCTTCAGGTAGTGGTTTTACGTTTATTGTTTTGGCTCCAGCCGAAACTCTTTTTGTAGTTTCGGTGAGTAGCATTCTACCAAACATATCTCTACGGTTCGTAGGCAATTGCACATCAACAGATAAGGACAGTGGCTCAATTTTAAGTCTACCCGATTTTTGAGGATACAATACTACTTTCTTAAGAACAATATACCTGAAATTTTGACCTTTAAAAATGCCTTCTTCGGCAACTAGTTGTTTTATTTCAATGTTTTGACTCCAAAAATCATTGTATTTGGGTTTACTTGTTTCCCCAAGATTTGTAATGCCAATGTTTGCAAAATACAATTTATATACAACCGTAACTGGCTCATTGAGATATGGATTAGTCTTAGAAACATCAGCAACCAAATATAAGTTTTCATCACCAGAAATTTGAGGATCGTTAGGATCTCTAGGCTGCTCTGTAGCTGCAGTAACCGTTATCTTTATAGGTGCTGTTTTGTAAATTTGCCCGTTGTACTCAATAGCCGCCGACTTGATTACAAAAGTTCCTTTTTGATTGGGAACCAAAAAATAAGAATATGCTTTTTCAAAAGAGCTTCGTCCATTAACCCATGACTGACTCACTTGCTGACTAGGTCCGGCAATAATTCTGAAACCATCAAAAGATGGCTGCACGAAATTATCGCCGTCTACATTCATCATAAAATCAATACGCAATCTTTCATTTAGGCCTAACGTGGTTTTGCTTACTCTGGCCTCAAATTGAACCTGAGCACTCAGCGTGCTGCACACTAATAAAACAATCGCTGCAATGTATTTTTTCATTTTCAAAATCTCTAATTGAATTACCAATCTTTTTCTGTTTTAACTGGTTTTCCTTTTACTTTTTGGACATTAACCTTGTCTTGAATTTTCTTTTCCTCTTTGTTTACAGCGTCTAAAAGATTTTCTAAACGGTCTTTAGAGATTCCTCCTGGCGCAGGTTTAGGCTCTCCTTTTTCATTTGGTTTCGGATCTTTATTTTGCTTATCCTGATCCCCTTTGTCGTCCTTTTTATCTTTTCCCTTGTCGTCTTTTTTATCTTTTTCTCCGTCTTTCTTGTCGTCTTTTTTATCCTTATCCTTATCTTTCTTGTCGTCTTTTTTCTTGTCGTCCTTCGGCGGATTGTCTTTTAGCATTTTTTTAGCCAAGGCATAATTATAACGTGTTTCCTCATCCGTTGGATCATTACGCAACGCATTTTTATAGGCTTCTACGGCTTGAGTATAATCCTTTTCATTCATAAATACATTTCCTAGGTTATGAAAAGCACGGTGTTTTTCGGGTCTTGTTTTCGAGTTTTTTAAGGCTTTCGCAAAAGCAAATTTGGCTTCACTAGACTGTTTTTGTTTGTAGATACTGTTTCCAAGATTAAAAGGCGCAGCAGCTTTATTAGGGAATTTTGAATCCGAAATTCGATAATTGGCTTCAGCATCCGCAAATTTATTGTCCGCATATTCTTGGTTTGCTTTGGGCAAAATTCGGTCTTTTTGTTGCGCAAGCAATCCGGCTGTACCGCAAAAAGCACCGATTAAAAAAGCAACTATAATTATTTTAAATCTTTTCATTTATTGTAGCTCTATGTCCAAAGGGTTTTGAAAACCTTTTGAAAATAATTATTTATTCTCGTTAAATAAATCCAATTTCTTAACCCAACTTGTTTTTCTTTCCAATAGAAAAACATCTGCAAATAACATCAAAAAGGCAAAGCCTAAAAACCATTGAAATTGCGATTGAAAATCGGCCATTTCTGTAGCTTCAAATTCGGTTTTTTGAATATTGTTTAGTGCATTTTTGACATACTCTAAAACTTCTTTTGTGTTATTTCCGTTTACATACCCTCCTTTTGTGGTTTTTGCAATCAATGTTAAACTTTCAGGCACCAACTTTGTAATTACAACTTCATTATTGCTGTCTTTTTTAAAACCTTCAACAACACCGTTTCGTTTTAGTGGAATTGTTCCTCCTTTTTCGGTACCTACTCCTATAGTGATAATTTTAATTCCGAGTTTAGCGGCTTCTTCTGCTGCAGCTTCTGCACCCTCATTATGATCTTCTCCATCTGAAATCATAATTAAAAGCTTGCTCGTTTTCTTATCATCAAAATAAGTAGATGATAACTTGATAGCCTCATTAAATGATGTCCCTACAGAGGAAACCATATCTGTATTCATGCTTTGTAAAAACATTTTAGCCACACTATAATCCGTAGTGATGGGCAACACTGGAAAAGCACTCCCGGCATAGGCAACAATTCCTATACGGTCACTACCAAGCTGGTTGATAATTTGCGAAACAATTTGCTTGCTTTTGTCCAATCGGCTTGGCGCTACATCTTCGGCCAGCATACTTTTGGAGACATCCACAGCAAAAACAATATCAATTCCTTCGCGTTTTACCGTTTCCATTTTAGTTCCAATCTTTGGGTTTACAAGACCAATAATAAGCCCTAGTAAAGCCAAAATAAGAATTACAATTTTTAGAACAGGTTTAAACATGGAGCTGTCTGGACTCAGTTTTTTTACCATTTCTAAATCACCAAATTCGCGTTGTTTTTTTCTTTTCCAATATAAATTGAATAAAAAAACCAACACTACTAGAGGCAGTATCAATAAGAGGTATAAATATTTTTTTTCGTCTAATTCCATTTTTTTACTTTTAGTCGCAGTATTCCGCTATAGTTTTGAACTGAAAACTGTGAGAGCGACTGTCATTATACAAAGCTTCTAAAAACCGTATTTCTTAATCCTACTTCCAGCAATACTAAAAATCCAGCAAGCCATATAAACGGTCTGAATTTTTCATCATAATCATAAAACTTAAGTTCTTCTATTTCTGTAGTTTCTAGTTTATTGATCGATGCATAAATCTCGGCTAACTTATTATTACTGGTTGCTCTAAAATATTTTCCATCGGTTTTCTTGGCAATATTTTTCATTAATTGCTCATCAATCTCCACTTTCATCATTTGGAACAAAAATTTTCCATTAGGCGCAATAGCATACGGAAACATTGCCATACCATTAGTGCCAATTCCTACCGTATACACTTTTATTCCGTATTGTTTAGCAATGTCAGATGCCGTTTCTGGCTCAATAAATCCGGCATTATTTACACCATCTGTCAATAAAATAACCACTTTACTTTTAGCTTGACTGTCTTTTAATCTGTTTACTGCAGTTGCTAGTCCCATACCTATTCCGGTTCCGTCTTGCAAAACATTGTCATATTTAATGCTGTTAATGGCATTAAGAATAACAGCTTTATCACTGGTTACTGGTGTTTTTGTATACGCTTCAGAGGCATAAACCACAAGCCCAATTCGGTCATTTGGTCTTTCTTGAACAAAATCGGCTGCTACTCTCTTGAGGGCTTCCATTCTATTAGGTTTCAAATCTTTGGCAAGCATACTTCCTGATACGTCAATTGCCATTACAATATCAATCCCTTTTGTAGTTTTCGTTTTATTGCTAATGTCTACCGTTCTTGGTCGTGCCAATGCAACGATTAATGAGCATAAGGAGAGTACTCGCAACACGTTTAACATGGGTTTTAACTTGGTCAAAAATGATTCTGAACCTTTGAATCCTTCCAATGAACTCATTTTCAAGGTAGCCGATTGCTGCTTGTTTTTTTGGAAAAACCAAAAAACAACAATTGGGATTAATACAAACAACCAAAAAAATTCTGGGTTTAAAAAAGTGATTTTGTCCATTATTTACTTGCTTGTTTTAATTCGACTGTATTTAAAACCCGTTCCGAAATTTCATTTCCATAAGAATCTCCTTCTTCATGAAAAATTAAAATTTGTTGCAAACCGCCTTCTTGACTAAACAATAGTGCCTCATAATACATTCGTGCTGTAGTTTTGTTTTGGCTGTCTAGTTGAGAAAAAGTTCCGTAGGCTTTTAATCCTTTTACACCTTCTGGCGTTTCAAATTCTTCTTGTTTGACAATCATGTTTTGTGCTCCTTGTGCTTCTAAAGATTGTAAAGCACCGTCCATTGATTTGGCCAAGTCAATTTGAGTTTCGGCCTTATATTTTAAAGTAGAAACCATCACATAGAAACGATCTACAATGCTACCATAACCAAAAGATTGCATTTCTTTGATCAATGCCATTCCGTTTTTAGGAAGCGTTTTGGTAAGGTCTACACGTTTTAAAACCTTTGGAGTTTCAATGATAATACCTGGATTTCCGTATTCACTTTTCACCCATTCGCCCTCTAATAATTCCTTAGTAGGGTGACCCATAATGTTGTCTTTCACAAAATCAAAACCTCTAGTTGCAATAAAATAAGCGGTCACAGCTGTTACAAGAAAAACAACACTTGCAATAGCGGTTTGAATGCGTTTTTTTCTTTGCTTGCGTAATTGTAATTCAATTTGTTTTTGTTTTTGAGCTTCGTTTAAAAGTAATTCTTCTTCAAGCGGAACCTCAACTGGAATTGATTTATCTAACGTTAAAATAACTTTTTGAATTTTGTTGCGATCCTCCGTTATTTCAAAATCAAGAGGTTTTGATTTGGCAAATTTTACTAAATCGGCTTGTTTTAAAACACGCTCCAGATTTTCAATAATTTCCTTTGAAAGTGTCATTTTCCTTTTGACAGAAGCCGCTCTTAATCCCTGAATCAACTCAGATGTTGTGCTTTCCATGGCTGGAATTTCAATCGCTTCTTCGATATAATTTCTGGCAATATCCGTTAATTCACTATAATAAGCCTTGACTTCTCCTTTTTGCCAAAGTTCTTTTCGCTCTAAGGTGTCTAGTAATGTTGTTGCTTTTTCAATAGGAGTTTTAAAAACTTCTTCTTGTAATTTTTTCTCCTGACGCTTTTTTAGAAACCAATAAACTAAAACAGCAATCCCGGCAAGTAATAGAATTGACAAAACATATTTCCACCAGTTACCCATAGTCTCCTCTTCTGGAGCAATGTCTTTAATGTCATACATTTTTTGTTTTAGTGTATCCACTTGCACATTGGCAACTTCTACTAAAAGTGAATCTGTAAGAAAGGCTTGGTTGTTGATGAAAATTTTAAACCTAGGAATAACATACCTCCCAGAATCAAACTGGGTAAGTCCGTATCTTTTTGTCAATTCATACCTACCGTCTATTTTAACGGTATCAACTGGATAAGACTGAATGACTTCTAATGCGCCAAAGTTTCTCGATTTTGGAAAAATTACTCGGCTTGACGAATCTACCGTTGTTTTTATGGACAACTTAAACTCGGCACCAATCTTATTTTTTATTGTATCAATACTTGTAACCACTTGCTTTTGTTGTGCAAAAACAGCCGTAGAAAGCAGCAATAGTAGTAGATATAAATGTTTTTTCATGTTGTATTATTGAACCTCTTTTGATTTTTGATTGCAGGTAAACAATTTGTAATGCCCTATTTAAGCCCGAAACTTCTATTTATTTTTTATCAAAAATCTGATTTTATTACCTCGATTTAAAGTAACTCAGCAACTTAGTCACATAACTTTCATCAACTCTTGTGTTCACCACACCTGAACCTGATTTACTAAACGTTTCCTTAAAATAATTTACCTTATCATGGTAGTGTTTTTCATAACTAGTACGAACTGTTTTAGACCCTGTGTTAATCAACTCAATAGCACCTGTTTCGGCATCAAGCATAGGAACCATTCCTAAATCTGGCATTTTTTCTTCCCGAATATCATATACTCGTATTCCAGTAACATCATGTTTTTTGGCAGCAATTTTTAGTGTTTGTTCATAACCGTTTGCCATAAAATCAGAAATAACAAATACTATTGCTTTCTTTTTTTGAGTTCCTGATAAAAACTTTAAGGCTTGCGCTAAATCTGTTTTTTTGCTCTTTGGCTCAAACTCTATCAATTCTCTAATGATTCTTAATACATGCGACCTTCCTTTTTTTGGTGGAATATACAATTCTATTTGGTCAGAAAACAAAATTAAACCAATCTTATCATTGTTTTGAGTGGCTGAAAAAGCCATAGTTGCCGCAATCTCTGTAACAATATCTTTCTTAAATTGATTTTTAGAACCAAAACTTTCTGATCCCGAGATATCTACCATTAGCATCATGGTCAGCTCTCGTTCTTCCTCAAAAACTTTTACGTGTGCTTCATTATATCTTGCGGTTACATTCCAGTCAATTGCTCGAATGTCATCCCCATATTGGTACTGTCGCACCTCACTAAAGGTCATTCCGCGTCCTTTAAATGAGGTGTGATATTCACCCGAGAAGATGTGATCGCTCAATCTTCTGGTTTTAATTTCTATTTTTCGAACTTTTTTTAAGAGATCTTTTGTATCCATTTTTTTTAGTTTTCAGTCGCAGTTTTCAGTCGCAGTGTACAAGTCATATCTTGTACACTGTAACTAAAAACTGAAAACTAATTTTTAAGGTACTTCTACTTCGTTTACAATTTTATTGATGATGTCAACAGACGTAACGTTTTCTGCTTCGGCCTCATACGTAATTCCTATACGGTGGCGTAACACATCATGCACAACTGCACGAACATCTTCAGGAATAACATACCCACGGCGCTTGATAAAAGCATAACATTTTGCGGCATTCGCCAAATTGATACTTCCACGAGGAGAAGCTCCAAAACTGATTAAAGGTTTTAAATCAGCTAGTTTATATTTTTCAGGATAACGCGTTGCAAACACAATATCCAAAATGTATTTTTCAATTTTTTCATCCATGTACACCTCTCTTACGGCTTCTTGCGCACGCAAAATTTGTTCAACAGATACTACAGCATTTACTTTTTCATAGCTTCCTTTTAAGTTTTGACGAATTACAAGGCGTTCATCTTCCATCTTAGGGTAATCGATAACCGTTTTCAACATAAAACGATCCACTTGAGCCTCAGGCAATTGATACGTCCCTTCTTGTTCTACTGGATTTTGTGTTGCCAATACTAAGAAAGGTCTGTCTAGTTTAAAAGTAGTGTCACCAATGGTTACTTGCTTTTCCTGCATCGCCTCAAGTAATGCCGATTGTACTTTGGCTGGAGCACGGTTGATCTCATCTGCCAAAACAAAATTGGCAAAAATAGGACCTTTTTTTATAGAAAATTCATTTGCCTTAATGTTGTAAATCATAGTACCCACAACATCCGCAGGAAGCAAATCTGGAGTAAACTGGATTCTGCTAAAAGATCCTTGAACGGCTTGCGCCAAAGTGTTTATGGCAAGAGTCTTTGCAAGTCCAGGTACACCTTCAAGTAAAATATGACCTTGCCCTAAAAGCCCAATCAACAATCGCTCAACCATGTGTTTTTGACCCACAATGACTTTGTTCATTTCCATAGTCAAAAGATCTATGAACGCACTCTCTCTTTCTATTTTTTCATTGATAGCTCTTATGTCTAAAGTCCCCGTATTTTCTTCCATTATATCTTTTTTAAAACCTTGTATTTAATGCCTTCGTTTTGAAGCTGCAAATTGAATTTTTTTTTAGAAGTAAGATGTTAAAAAATGGTTAAAACTTCAATAAAATAGGTAATTTTAAGGACATATTGTGATACAATTTTTATATTTTTAAGAACTTTGAATATTATACTTTGATTTCAAAGTTTTGTACCTTTAAACAAAAAAAATCAACCATGAGCAAAACAAAAATATCACCCATAATAGCAGGGGTCATGAATTGGGGAATTTGGGATAAAAAACTCAATACCAAAGAAATGGAAAATATGATCAATGTATGTCTTGAAAATAAAATAAGCACTTTTGACCATGCTGATATTTATGGAGATTACACCACCGAATTTGAATTTGGTAAAGCATTAGCTGCAAGTAAAATAGATAGAGAAAGAATACAACTAATCTCTAAATGTGGCATTCAAATGGTAACTGAAAACAGAAACAACACCGTTAAAAATTACCAATATTCACAAGAATACATCATAAACTCAGTTGATAATTCCTTGAAAAACTTGCAAACAGATTATCTAGATGTACTCTTATTGCACAGACCTAGCCCTTTAATGCAAGCAGATGAAATTGCTGAGGCGGTTTTAAAATTAAAAACGGCTGGGAAAATTAATGATTTCGGATTATCAAATTTTACCACCTCACAAACAGAACTCATCCGCACCAAGACCGAAGTTTCATTCAATCAAATTCAGTTTTCGGCTACGCATCATGAGCCCATGCTAGATGGCAGCCTTGACTATATGCAAATTCACGGCATTCGTCCTATGTCATGGAATCCACTCGGATCCGTTTTTAGAGAGGATATCCCACAAACGAGAAGACTAAAAAAATTACTAGCTACGCTGGTTTCAAAATACCATTTAGGATCTGATTCTATTTTATTGGCTTGGATTTTAAAACATCCAGCTCAAGTAATTCCTATTGCAGGAACTGTAAATGTGGCACGCATTCAATCACTACAAAAAGCAGTTGAATTAGAGCTAGAACATGAAGATTGGTTTGCTATCTGGACCGAAAGCATGGGTCATAAAGTACCTTAGTATCTTTTAATCTTTTTAAAATAAAATTATCCTAATAATGACTAAAACTGCATTAATAACTGGAGCTACTAGCGGTATAGGAAAAGCAACCGCACAGCTTTTAGCAAAAAACAATTATAAAATTATCCTTTGCGGAAGACGAGAAGATCGACTAGATGATTTAAAACAAGAACTCTCAAAACTTACCGAAGTTCACACTTTAAACTTTGATGTACGTGACAAGAAGGCGGTTTTTGATAGTATTAACTCAATTCCAGAAAACTTTGAAACCATAGATATTTTGATTAATAATGCAGGAAACGCACATGGTCTTGACCCAATACAAAATGGAAATTTAGACGATTGGGACGCTATGATCGATATTAATGTCAAGGGACTTTTATATGTTTCAAAAGCTGTGATTCCTGGAATGATAGAACGAAAATCAGGTCATATCATTAACATAGGCTCTATAGCTGGGAAAGAAGTGTATCCAAATGGAAATGTATATTGTGCCTCAAAACACGCTGTTGATGCCCTCAACCAAGCTATGAGAATGGACTTAAATCCCTACGGCATACGAGTGGGTGGCATACATCCTGGCGCTGTAGAGACTGAGTTTAGCGAAGTACGATTTAAAGGCGATACAGAAAAAGCCGCAAATGTATATAAAGGATTTGAACCCCTACATGCCGAGGATATTGCCGATATTATTCATTTTGTGGTATCTAGACCCTATCACGTAAACATTGCCGACTTGATGGTGCTACCAACAGCCCAAGCAGCAGCTACTATTTTAAAAAGAGATTAATTATTATTTCTATTGATTATTATTTATTTCTATTGATTATTTATAAAATCTTCGAATATGGCGAATTACAATTCTTTTGAGGAAATGGGAATTTATCAATTAGCCAGAGAACAAAGCAATCATGTTTGGCATTTGATTCAAAACACAACTCTTGGTCAAGATTATAAATTAAGGGATCAAATCAATGGTTCTTCTGGGTCAGTTATGGATAATATTGCTGAGGGTTTTGGTCGCGGAGGAAACAAAGAATTTATTACTTTTTTGAGTTATTCAAGAGGTTCATGTTGTGAAACAAAAGCACAATTACAGCGTACCTTCGACAGAAAACATATCAACGAAGAAAAGTTTTTGGAGTTAACTTTAAAATCTCAAATTATAATTGACCAAATTTCAAAATTCATGAATTTTTTAAAGAGTTCTGACAGAAAAGGATCAAAATATGACTAATAACTCTGTCTTGCCAACAATAAAAATAGAAATAAATAATAAAAAATAACGATGATCAACAAACGTCTTCTTATTAAAAACTTACTCGCTCACAATGACGAGAGTAGTTTTTATGATAAAAAAAGACAGTTGAACTTACACTCTCGTGAGGGAAAAGCAAAATTTTTAAAACACATTTGTGCTCTTTCTAACTCTAATCCTACTAATAATTCATACATAGTTGTGGGAGTTGAAGATCAAGAAAATACAATTGTAGGTGATGATTTTTTTGACGATAGCCGTATCCAAAATCTTGTAAACGCCTATCTAGAAAATCCGCCCAAAATTCAATACGAGAATGTTCCTTTTCCAAATTTACCAAAAGACAAAGTTGTTGGCTTGGTGACTATAAAACCAAAAAACAAAATTTCGTGCTTTAAAAAAGGAATTCATACCATCCCCATAGCATCTATTTTTATTAGACGCGGCAGCAATACCATACCACTTGACGGAGACTTTGAAAAAAATTATCAAAACACCGAAACCGTAATTGGTATTGAAAACAACTCCAGAAATAGCATTGAAAATACGCTTGATGGCGTTATGGATTTTATGAACCTTCGACACAAGGATATGTCACCAAAATACAAAGTCTTCAAAGAATTATTTGTTATTTGTTGGGCAGGTATTACTAAAAAATATCGAGACAAAACCTATCTTTCTCGTGTAGATATTGAATTAATTAATGAGCAAATTAAACTCTTTTATTCGGCACAAGATGTGGTTGAAATCACTTTTAACGAAGATACTTTTACTATTATTGAGTATGTTCCATTGGGTTTAAATGATAAAACCAGCTATTATCCACTTGAAAAACAAACCATCCATTTTCAAGATAATGGATACTATAAAATTGAACGAGAATTTTTATTTCAACCGCCAGAATTCAATAAAAAATTACTATTTCACATTTATAATGTGAACCTTAGTATTTTAAAAAAGCTAGAAAAGGGATTTGAATTGAGTATTAGAGAAAATAAAGATTTAGAAAACTTACCCTCTACCTTAATGATTTGTTACCTCAACGGTTTTGAAGATGCTAAACAAAAACTGATTGATGCTAAACTAGTATTAAAACCTTTTAAACAAGTGTATTTATCGTTTAAAGAAGCTTTGAGAGTTTTGAGAAAAATGAAATATGATGTACAGTAGAAAGGACATTACGTATGACTTTAAAATTAAACACGTATGGGATGTATTCCTTTTTAATTTCATAATAGTCAATAAAATAATAACCATTTACCATTATTTAAAAAAGTAAATAGTTGAAATTACAAAAAAAGATAGTTCGCTAAAAAAAAGCTACCAATTCTTTAACTAATTGGCAAATAAATTTAGCTACAAGCAATGATAATTCTACAATTACGCCCATTTTAAATAAATTTAGTATTTTTTGTAAATTTAAACTAAAAAAACTAAATAATTACTCACTAAAAACAGTGATTTTTAAAATTGTAAAAAACAACTTAGAAAAAAAGTAAATTCAGCTATTCTTTAATCTTAAAAGTAAAAAAGAAAGTGTATTTTGGCTTTTAAAAAAAGTATCAACTAGAGTAATTATATAGTATTTTTGCAACATTAAAAAAAATAGTACGTACATGAGAACACTTGTAATTGGCGATATCCATGGTGGTTTAAGAGCACTCCACCAAATAATGGAAAGAGCCAAAGTTACCACAAAAGATAAACTTATTTTTTTAGGTGATTATGTTGATGGATGGAGTCAATCCCCTCAAGTACTAGATTTTATTATAGATTTACAAACAAAACAAAATTGTGTTTGTATACGTGGCAATCACGATGATTTGTTACTAGAATGGCTTGATGAGAGTAAAGACAATCTATTATGGTATAAACATGGCGGCGAAGCAACCGTAAACGCCTATGAACTTGTAAGTGTAGCTACAAAACAAAAACACATTGCTTTTTTAAAATCATTAGAAAATTACCATCTTGATGATAAAAGACGCTTGTATGTTCATGCTGGTTTCACAAATATAAACGGAGTTAATTTTGAATATTTTCCGGGACAGTTTTACTGGGATAGAACCTTGTGGGAAACAGCACTAGCTCTTGACGAGAGAATGAAAACAGACCACCCATTTTACCCGAAACGTTTTACATTATATGAAGAAATTTACATAGGACACACTCCTGTGACCCGTATAGGTGAAACCACTCCCGTACAAAAAGCAAATGTATGGAACGTAGACACAGGAGCTGCTTTTAAAGGAGCTCTAACCATACTTGATGTAGATACTAAAGAGTTCTGGCAAAGCGAGCCTTTACATCAATTGTATTTTGACGAAAAAGGAAGAAATTAATTATTATTGCAGTACTTTTACACCATTAAAAAAAAATAAGTATGAAAAAGATTATTACACTAGCATTGCTATTAACAGTAGGTCTGTCACAAGCGCAAGCTTTTAAAGGAGCTGGAGATGTAAAATTTGACCTTGGTGCAACAATTCAAGACGGAGGTACAGGAATAAGAGTTGCAACAGATTTTGGTTTGGGGGAAAACATGTCTTTCGGGATTGCGTCTTCTTATTTATTATCTGTGTCGAATGATGCGCTGGGAAACAAACCAGAATTTGGAGATAGAATTGACGTAAAAGGAAGATTTAGCGCTAATTTAGGAAACGTATTTGAACTAGACCCAAAAATGGATATCTATCCTGGTCTTGACTTAGGTTTACGCAATTTTGGTGCTCACTTGGGTTTCCGTTATTTCTTTACTGAAGGTTTCGGAATTTTTACCGAAGCTGGAATTCCTATTGCTAGCTACAAAACTAATCCGGTAGGTTTTGACAAATTAAACAATCAGTTCACATTTAATGTTGGAGCGTCTTTCAATTTGTAAAACAAAACTATTTTGAAAATAAAAAAAGGCAATTTGAAATTTCAAATTGCCTTTTTTAGTATTTCTATTTATTCGATTACAAATCAAATTTGATTCCTTGTGCTAAGGGTAAACTTGTGGTGTAATTGATGGTATTGGTTTGACGACGCATATACACTTTCCAAGCATCAGAACCAGACTCACGCCCGCCACCAGTTTCTTTTTCACCACCAAAAGCACCTCCAATTTCAGCTCCTGAAGTTCCAATGTTTACGTTTGCTATACCACAATCAGAACCCGTTACTGATAAGAATAATTCTGCTTCACGCAAATTGTTGGTCATAATTGCAGATGACAATCCTTGTGCTACTCCGTTTTGAATTGCAATGGCATTCTCTACCGTTCCAGAATATTTCAGCAAATACAATACAGGAGCAAAAGTTTCGTGTTGTACAATTTCAAAAGCGTTGTCAGCCTCAGCAATAGCTGGTTTTACATAACAACCACTTTCAAAACCTTCACCAGAAAGTACTCCACCTTCTACAAGAATTTTTCCACCTTCGGCAACTACTTTTTCTAATGCTTTATTATACATTTCTACAGCATGAGTATCAATTAATGGCCCAACATGGTTGTTTTCATCCAATGGATTACCAATACGCAATTGCTTGTAAGCCGATACCATGGCATCTTTTACCGTATCATAAATACTTTCGTGAATGATCAATCTACGTGTTGAAGTACAACGTTGCCCTGCTGTTCCTACAGCACCAAATACAGCACCAATAACTGTCATTTTTATATCCGCATCAGGAGTTACAATGATGGCATTGTTACCACCTAATTCTAACAATGATTTTCCAAGACGAGCAGCAACCGCTTGCGCTACAATTTTACCCATACGAGTAGAACCTGTTGCGGATACTAATGGAACGCGTTTGTCGTTAGTCATCATTTCGCCTACTTTATAATCTCCGTTGATCAAACAAGAAATTCCTTCTGGAAGGTTGTTTTCTTTAATTACTTCGGCAATAATATTTTGGCAAGCAATACCACAAAGTGGTGTTTTTTCAGATGGTTTCCAAACGCAAACATCGCCGCAAATCCAAGCTAATGCTGTGTTCCAAGCCCAAACTGCTACTGGAAAATTGAAAGCTGAAATAATTCCCACAACTCCCATTGGATGGTATTGTTCATACATTCTATGTCCAGGACGTTCAGAGTGCATGGTTAAACCGTGTAATTGACGAGATAATCCTACCGCAAAATCACAGATGTCAATCATTTCTTGAACTTCTCCATATCCTTCTTGCAATGATTTCCCCATTTCATAGGAAACTAACTTGCCTAAAGCTTCTTTATTTTTACGTAATTTTTCACCAAACTGGCGTACAATTTCACCGCGTTGTGGCGCTGGCATTGTTTTAAAAGTCTTGAATGCCTCCGTAGCAGTTTGCATTACTTTCTCATAATCGGCAGCGGTCGTTGTTTTTACCGAAGCTATCAGCTGGCCATCTACTGGTGAATGACTTTCTAGAATTTCACCGTTTGAAAAATGATTTATTCCTGTTGACGTTCCTTCGTTTATGGGTTGTACGCCCAATTGCGCCAATGCTTCTTTCATTCCGAATTGATCTGCTATTGTTATCATTGTAACTTTTTTATTAAATATTGTTATATTTTTTTACAAATATATTGATTTAAGCTTGAAAAATACACTTTGGTATTTTATTTTGTTCTAGCCCCGGTAGTAGCGGCATCTCCCGATTTTAAAAAACAAGGCTTTCTCGGCCGTAGTTTTTTTAATCGGGAATACAGCGGATAACGGGAAAAAGCTCCTAAAAAAACTAGTCTTTAGAAACAAATTTAGGATCGGCCTGCATGACTGTGCCACACGAATCGCAAGTGCGCAAGCTTTCTGAATTATAGAAATGTTTGAAATGCGGCAGGAAATCTTTTTCGATATTGTGCAGTTCAAAATAAACTTCATGAAGTTTGTGGTTGCAATTATCGCAAAACCACAGTAAGCCATCGGTAAAACCTTGACCCGCACGTTTGCGTTCAATAACCAGCCCAATAGAACCCTCGGAACGCACAGGCGAATGAGGCGTTTTGGCTGGATTAAGATACATGTCGCCAGGATGTAATTCCATTTCCTTGCGCTCTCCATCTTCTTGAATAATTACTTTTATAGAACCTTCAAGTTGGTAAAATAGTTCTTCGGTTTCGTTGTAATGATAGTCTTTACGGGCGTTTGGACCAGCAACAACCATAACGATATAATCACCAGACTCTGTATATAAATTTTTGTTCCCAACGGGCGGTTTAAGAAGATGACGGTTCTCATTAATCCATGCATTGAGGTTGAAAGGTTTTGCGATTGCCATTTTAGTATGAGTTTCAAAGTTACTAAGCCACTAAGGTACTAAGATTTTAAATGAATCAAGCGACTAATTTTTGACAAAAAAACGAAGGTAGCTTAGCCTTATTTTTGTTTGATTAAATAAATATAAACG
The DNA here is from genome assembly GCF_918731615.1 of Flavobacterium sp. CECT 9288. NCBI lineage: Bacteria > Pseudomonadati > Bacteroidota > Flavobacteriia > Flavobacteriales > Flavobacteriaceae > Flavobacterium > Flavobacterium sp. CECT 9288. Next base: position 3,296,729 of record NZ_OU957226.1, read on the forward strand.
GGAAAGTGATCGCTGAAACCAATTTCGGATACTGAATGACGCAACGGATATCCTTTGTATTGCCCACTGCTTTGTATCAAAAAAGACTTGTTGTAAATACCTGCTTTCCAGAAACGATAACTGGAGAAATCGGAACGAATTAAAGTTTCGGAAAGCATTATTTGATCAAAAATATCCCAGGCATCTCGGTGCGCAATGGTACCTAAACCTTTCTGAGCCATTTCTTCGAAGGGGTTGTAAATCCCAAACTCTGGAACGGAGGCTTTTTTGGCTTTGGCGCCAAGCCCTATTTTTACGCTTTTATTATAAGGTCCATCATTGAGATCGCCCATGGTGATGATTTTTGCTTCTGGATTAATTCGCTGTAACGAATCAATTATTTTCCTGTTTAGCAAACCTGCTGCCTCACGATACGGACTTGATTTTTTTTCACCTCCAGAACGCGATGGCCAATGGTTTACAATAATATGTATTTCCTCACCCTCTAGAAAACCAGTTACTAAAAGTTGGTCTCTAGTATACACTCTATAATTTTTAGTGTTTACCTGGGGCTTATCATCAGTTATATCATCTGTTTTTTCGAGAACCTCTTCGGTTTGTGAGTTTCCTTTTTTATAAAGATATAGAGGGATATTGCTAAAGCTAGTAGGTTGGAATTTCTTTTTTTGATACAATAAGGCTACATCGATTCCTCTTTTATCGGGCGAATCAAAATGTATGATTCCATACTCTTTATCAATGATTTTTGGTTCTTTCACAAGGTCTTCTAGTACAGCACGGTTTTCTATCTCGCATCCACCAATGAATGTGGGTGAATCTGGATTTTCTGAAGAACCAATTTCGCCTAGTACACGAGCTAGATTACTAAGTTTTTTTTGGTATTTATCATACGTCCATTTTTGAGTTCCTCCAGGCGTCCACTCCTCATCATAAGTGTCTGGGTCGTTTATGGTGTCGAATAAATTTTCGAAATTATAAAAAGCTACAGTATGAATAATGTATTTTTTGGACTGAGCATTCCCAACTGAACTCCAACCCAACAAAAAAACGAGTGCTAATAGGGTTTTGTAAAACCTAACTTTAAAGTACAACATAATTAAAATCAATTAATTCAGGATAAAAATAGTGATTTGTATCGAATTTCGTATTCTTTCTTAAATGACTATCTTTGAAATCATAAACCGTGTTGCTTAATTTGATGAAACAGTATACCAATACACACAACATTTATAATCCCATTTTTTATTGGGTACTATTGTTTATTTTTGTTTTTCGAACATTCCCTTGTCAATCCCAACCCACTATGATAACACCACCTTATTTACAAAAAGGAGATACAATTGCCCTTGTAGCAACAGCCAGAAAAAATATTGATGATAACTTAAAGCCAGCAATTGACTTGCTACACAGTTGGGGTCTTGAAGTAGTAATAGGAAAGACAATAGGCTTAGACAACAACCAACTAGCGGGTACAGATGAGCAACGCGCAGCCGATTTTCAAGCGCAGTTAGACAACCCTAACATCAAAGCAATTTGGTGTGTGAAAGGCGGCTATGGCACGGTTAGAATGGTCGACTTATTAGATTTTACAAATTTTAAAAAAAATCCAAAATGGATCGTTGGTTTTAGCGATGTGACCGTTTTACACAGTCATTTGAATACCTTAGGATACCAATCGCTTCATGCTATCATGCCACTTACTGCGCCACGAGCAACACCGCAAGCAGTTGAATCATTACGAAAAGCTTTGTTTGGTGAGAAATTATCTTATTCGGTTACATCCTTTTCAAAAAACAAACTCGGAAAAGCAACAGGTCAATTAGTTGGCGGAAATTTATCCATCTTGTACAGTCTGTTTGGCTCTACATCTGCAATTGATTGTTCTGATAAAATTTTATTTATCGAAGATTTAGATGAATATTTATATCATATCGACCGCATGATGATGAACTTAAAGCGCAACGGTTGCCTCGAAAGTATCAAAGGAATTGTAGTAGGATCTATGACCAAAATGAAAGATAACGATATTCCGTGGGGTAAAAATGCACTCGAAATTATTGAAGACGTTACACAAAAATACTCAATTCCAATATTGTATAATTTCCCAGCCGGGCACATTCAAGACAATAGAGCATTGATTTTGGGAAGTAAGGTCACACTAGACGTGCAGGAAAAAGGCGGAACGCTTACATTTGAATAAAAAAAAAGCCTACTCCGTCCGAAGGAGTGGGAGACTTGCCAGAAGTAGTTTAGGAACGTATGCAGTACACTGAATTATGTTTTTTTATTGATGAATTTTAGTTGCAGAAATTAAAAAACTTGAAACCTCAAAACTTGAAACAAAATTTTTAAATGGCTGAACACAACGAACTTGGTAAACTTGGAGAAGAAATGGCTGTTGAGTTCCTGCAAAAGGAAGGCTACACTATTTTGCAAACCAATTATACGTTTCAAAAAGCAGAAATTGACATCTTGGCTGAAAAAGCAGCTGTTCTTGCTGTGGTCGAAGTAAAAACAAGATCTTCCTTGGATTTTGGTTTACCTCAGGATTTTGTGAAGCCAAAAAAAATCCAACTCTTAGTAAAGGCTGTAGATGCTTATGTCACTCAAAATGATCTTGACCTCGAAGTTCGTTTTGATATTATAGCCATTCATAAAGAAGATAAATCTTTTGTGATTGAGCACCTTATCGATGCGTTTTATCACTTTTAAACACATTTTCTAGATGTTATATTTGTAACAAAATGTTTTTTTATTTATCTTTGCACTCTATTTACACACTAACTACGCGTAAAATAACGACCAACTAAAAAAATCCATCATGAAAACTGTTTCTTCAATTGTTGAAAACTACATTAAAACAAAACCTTTTTTATTGAATGCATTATCACTAGGCATCATCAATTTAACTTCATTATCCCGAAATATAATGACAGAGTTGGAGAGTGAATTTGGTAAAGAAGTGAAACAAGGTGCTGTAGTAATGGCGTTGAAGAGATTAACAGAGGAACTGGATTTTAGACTCAACCACAAGATTAACAAAGTCATAAAAAATATTGGCGAAATCACCGTTCGATCAGCATTGACGGACTATACTTTTGCAGCCTCAGAAACGGTTTTGAACAAACAGGCTGATTTAATTGCGGATATCAATGCATTGCCAGACATTTTTTATACTTCATCAAGAGGGGTAAACGAAACGAATATTGTAGTAAGCAACAGCATCAATCATCTTGTAGACAAACATTTTGCAAGCGAAAAACTGATTCAAAAACTTGATGATCTAGCCTCAATTACTGTAAAATTACCCAAAGAAAACATTGTAGTTCCTGGTATTTACTATTTCATCTTTCAACGTTTGGCTTGGGAAGGAATTATTATCAATGAGGTAATTTCGACATCAAACGAGTTCACTATTTTAGTAAGTGAAGAACAAGTAGATGTGGCATTTAAAGTAATAAAGGATTTGAAGAATTAAAAACATTCTAAAATAAACAAAGCTTCCAGCCTTCAAAAGGCTGGAAGTTTTGACAATATCTTACTCCCCACCCAACATCTCCATCAATTCCAAACACCTGCGAGTAGTTTTGGCGTCATCAAAGGTTAATAGCAAACGTAATCCTGCTGGAGTTTGCTTTTCTTTCATTCTACAAATAGAACTGTTTTTTTGCACAAAATTCACAACTTGCATAAATCGCTTGGATTGGTAGTAATCCGATTGTTGATCTGAAACAAAATAACCAATCATCTTGCCTTGCTTCAATACCAATTTCTCAATTCCTATTCGTGTAGCGATCCATTTAATACGAATACTATTCATCAACGCTTTGGCACGTGGCGGCATAGGTCCGAATCGATCAATCAATTTATTTTGAAATACGATTAATTCCTCTTCGTTTTTGATGGCACCTAATTCATTGTACAAACTCAATCGTTCCGATACATTATTGATGTACTCATCAGAAAACAATAGTTCAAAATCAGTATCTATTTGAAGGTCTTTTACATATTCTTTTGTTTCAATATTATTTTCTTCAGGATACAAATCTTTGAATTCGTTTTCTTTTAACTCATCAATAGCCTCGTTCATGATTTTTTGATAAGTATCAAAACCAATTTCGTTGATGAAACCGCTTTGCTCACCGCCCAATAAATCTCCTGCACCACGAATTTCTAAATCTTTCATGGCAATGTTAAATCCGCTGCCCAATTCACTGAATTGTTCCAAGGCCTGAATACGTTTACGAGCATCTTCGGTCATACTTGAATATGGCGGACAAATAAAATAACAGAACGCTTTCTTGTTGCTACGCCCTACTCGACCACGCATTTGATGCAAATCAGACAGTCCGAAATTATTGGCATTATTGATGAAAATCGTATTCGCATTCGGTACATCCAATCCGCTTTCTATAATGGTTGTTGCGACTAAAACATCAAATTCACCGTTCATGAAGGCCAACATCAACTCTTCGAGTTTTTTACCATCCATTTGGCCGTGACCAATACCTACTCTTGCATTGGGAACCAAACGCTGAATCATGCCAGCTACTTCCTTAATATTTTCTATTCGGTTATTGATAAAGAAAACCTGTCCGTTTCGCTGAATTTCATACGAAATCGCATCTCGAATAGTCTCTTCGCTAAAGCCAACCACATTCGTTTCAATAGGATATCTATTTGGCGGAGGTGTTGTAATAACTGACAAATCTCGCGCTGCCATCAATGAAAACTGTAAGGTTCTCGGAATTGGAGTTGCCGTTAAAGTTAAAGTATCTACATTAGCAGCAATGGTTTTGAGCTTGTCTTTAACGTTTACACCAAATTTTTGCTCCTCATCTACAATCAATAAACCAAGGTCTTTGAAAACTACATTTTTGTTGACTAATTGATGCGTTCCTATAACAATATCGAGTTTACCTTCGGCTAATAATTTTAATGTTTCGGCTTTTTGTTTGGCGGTTCTAAAACGATTTAAATACCCTATTGAAACCGGCATATCTTTCAATCGTTCCGTAAAAGTGCGGTAATGTTGATAAGCCAAAATGGTTGTGGGAACCAAAATGGCAACTTGTTTGCTATTGTCCACTGCTTTGAAAGCCGCACGAATCGCCACTTCGGTTTTACCAAAACCTACGTCACCACAAACCAAGCGATCCATCGGTCTATCGCTTTCCATATCCGCTTTTACTTCTGCGGTTGATTTAGTTTGGTCTGGCGTATCCTCGTAAATGAATGAGCTTTCTAACTCATTTTGCAAATAACTGTCGGGCGCGTATTGAAATCCTTTTTCAAGTCTTCTTTTGGCGTAAAGCTGAATCAAATTGAAGGCAATATGCTTAACACGCGCCTTAGTTTTTTGTTTTAAAATTTTCCAAGCATTCGAACCCAGTTTGTATATTTTGGGAGGCGTACCGTCTTTTCCGTTGTATTTTGAAATTTTGTGCAGCGAGTGAATACTCACATACACAATATCATTATCGGCATAAACGAGCTTGATCGCTTCTTGTGTTTTGCCTTCGACTTGTATTTTTTGCAACCCTCCAAAGCGTCCAATTCCGTGGTCAATGTGCGTAACATAATCCCCAACCGAAAGTGTCGTGAGTTCTTTTAAAGTGATATTTTGTTTTTTCGAATAGCCATTTTTGATGCTGAATTTATGATAGCGTTCAAAAATTTGGTGGTCGGTGTAACACGTGATTTGGTTTTCTTCGTCAATAAAACCTTGATACAACGGCAGCACAATGGTGTGATATTGCTTGCGAATGTTTTCGGAATTGGCTTCGTCTAAACTTTCAAAAATATCATGAAAACGCTTGGCTTGCGCATCATTCGAACAAAACAAATAATTTTTGTAGCCGTTGAAATGATTTTCGTTTAAATTATTCAATAACAAATCAAATTGTTTGTTAAATGAAGGCTGTGGTTTTATGTGGTATTCAAATTTTTTGGTAGTTCTAAAGATGGCCTTCGAACTCCATTCGACGATCGAGAAATCCAAAGCTCTTTTTATAAATTCGGCTTGATTCAGAAACAATTGTTCTGGTGAAGCGCGTTTTATTTCCTGTGATAATTTTGCAAAAGCTTCCTCAGCTTTCCCAAATTGCTTGTCAAGTTGTGCTAAAAAATCTTCGGTATTTTGAATAAAAATGACCGTTTTCTCTGAAACATAATCTAAAAAACTTTCTCGATTTTCCTGAAAAACTTTGTTTTCAACATTTGGAATTATAGTGATCTTTTTCTGAGTTGCAATAGACAATTGTGTTGCTACATCGAAGGTTCTGATACTCTCTACTTCGTCCCCAAAAAACTCAATTCGGTACGGATCGTCATTTGAAAATGAAAATACATCCACGATTCCTCCACGAACCGAAAATTCTCCAGGCTCAGTAATAAAATCAACTCTTTTAAACTCGTATTCAAATAAAACTTCGTTGATAAAGTCTATCGAAATTTTATCATTGATCGCCACTTTTAAGGTGTTTTTATCCAACTCTTTTCTGGTAACCACTTTTTCAAACAAAGCCTCGGGATACGTTACAATAACGGCGGGTTTTTTTCTAGAATTTATACGATTCAATACTTCGGCACGAAGCAGTACATTAGCGTTATCTGTTTCCTCAATTTCGTACGGACGACGAAACGAACCGGGATAAAAAAGTACGTCTTGATCACCAATAATCTGTTCCAAATCATTCAAGTAGTAGGCCGCTTCTTCCTTATTGTTTAAAACAATTAAAAAAGGCAACTCTGCTTTTTTGAAAATAGAGCGAATTACCAATGACACTGCCGAACCCAAGAGTCCCGACAAATGCATTTTTACGGCGTTGTTATCCTGTAAACACGCAACAATTTGCAGGTTTTGAGGCGTATTATCATAGATCGTGTATAGGGCAGTTTTACTCAACTCGGGGTATATTTGGGTCTATTATTGGTGTATTTGGAATTGCTCGTGTAGAATCTAGCATTCGTCTAAGCTCAGATTCCCCTTCTTCTAGCGGGATCTTACTTTTTTCTACAATTTTATCCATTTGTCTTTGTAGCGAAACTAATTCTAGATTTATTTCTGCTATCAAAAGAACCACTTTTTTATCTGGAATTTGATCCAGATGTATGAATAAGTCAAGCATTCGAACCTTAGTAACTAGGGTTGCAATTCTACTTTTTATTTGAGGTTTGTCAAATTCAAAAGGAATTTTATCCTGTAGCGCAATTGCTTTTTTAGAAAGTGCTTTGGCTTTACGCTGGTAGGCGTTGGCTGTGTTTTTTGGTTCTTGAGATAATTCATCAAGAAAAAGTCGGAATTCATTCCAGGAAGACAAACTTTTCTCGGAAGCATCAGTAAGAGGAGTGTCATAAAAATTCCAATTTTTTTGAATGTTTTTTAAGATCACTTCTTGTTTTTGAACTTCTTTTTTGTTTTCCAAAACGCGGTTATCAACCTCATCTTTACAAGAGCTTACAAGTAAAACCAGCATGAGGAACACAAAGGAAGAGTATTTCATTTTTACATAAGTTAAAGTACAAAGTTACAAAGTAAATTTACAATTATGAATTATAGAAATCGAATAACAATCTAGTACCTATATATTGTATTTTAGCAATAAAAAAACAAACAATTAGCAGTAAGAAATAGCACATTACTAATTTTTATATGTTTTTATAAAGATTATAATAATTTTTTGATATTTTCGAAAACGTTATCTTTGCTTAACAAAACTTAAAAAACATGAGTACAAAAATATTAATTATAGGCGCTTGTGGCCAAATAGGAACAGAGCTTACGCAAAAGTTACGCGCAATTTACGGAACAGAAAATGTTATAGCCTCTGATATCCGTAAATTAAATATTGATGTCGTAAATTCAGGGCCCTTTGAAGTGGTAAATGCGTTAGATTTTAATCAGATTGAGCATTTAGTTGAAGTACATCAAATTACTGATGTGTATTTAATGGCGGCGCTTTTATCAGCAACAGCCGAGAAAAACCCAGCATTTGCATGGGACTTGAATATGAACTCTTTATTTCATGTTTTGAATTTGGCGAAAGCCGGAAAAATAAAAAAGATATTTTGGCCATCAAGCATTGCAGTTTTTGGACCAACAACCCCGAAAGAAAACACACCACAATACACGATTATGGAGCCATCAACGGTTTATGGTATCAGTAAACAAGCAGGCGAAAGATGGTGTGAGTATTACCACAATATCTTTGGTGTAGATGTACGTAGCATACGTTATCCAGGTTTGATCAGTTGGTCATCGCCTCCTGGTGGCGGAACTACAGATTATGCTGTAGATATTTATCACAAAGCACTCGCCGATCAAAAATACGAGTGTTTTTTATCCTCAGAAACTAAAATGCCGATGATGTATATGGACGATGCTATTGCAGCAACCATTAAAATCATGCAAGCGCCTGTAGAAGAAATAAAAATTCGTTCCTCATACAACCTTGCTGCTATGAGCTTTACGCCAACAGAAATTGCTGCCGAAATCAAGAAACACATTCCTGAATTTACCATTACGTACGAGCCAGATTTCCGTCAGAAAATTGCCGACAGCTGGCCAGCAAGTATTGATGACAGCAGTGCTCGCGAAGACTGGAACTGGAATCATGAGTTTGATTTAGCAAGCATGACGGTGGATATGCTAGAGCATTTGAAGTAAATTTTTTGAACATAAACAAAACGCCGCAAAATTGATGTTTTGCGGCGTTTTTTCATTTGAAAAACTTGTCAACCTATTTTAGGAATACTCAGGGCTATCATCACGAGCGGGACGTTTGCGCCAGCCAGGGGCTTGTTGCTCTCTTGAATTTACACTAATTTAAAACATTAGTTGAACCCTTGTGAGTCACAATCCATTTATATTTTACTTTTTTCATTATTACAATAATTGTCTTCGCCGCTCCTATTAGCAATTTATGTACTGTAAAAACAACATATTTGTTGTTTTGATAATAAATAGGTTCGGAAAAACCATATACTTCAATATCACCTCTATTATATTTCTCAACCATAAGTTCGATCCCTTTATCAGTATTCATACTTTCTAAAACAACTTTTTCAAACCTAAAGTTATCTTTTTTCCAAAAGTCATCTTTGCACCAAATCCTTTTACCCTGCAAACATTTATTTTTATATTTGGCCTTCATTATTTCGAAGTCTTTCTTATCGTACAGAGTATCATCTCCTTTACCATTTCCAGCAGCATCAATAATCATTATATCGTTTAACCCAAATATTTTCAAAGTTTCATTTGAATTGATTTTCTCTCTTGCAACAAATATAACTTCACTTGTATCTTTATAAATTGTTTCAAAATAATCATTGATAGCCCTATTTTTTTCTTTTTGTGACTGTGAAAATAATGACTGTGAAAGAGTAGAAAAAAAGAGTAAAATAATAATTGAGTATAAATAATATTTTTTCATCTTCTTAAAATTTAGTTATATGTTTTTACAATTGGTACCTGAATACCAAATTTTGTATTGTTATCTTCTGTAAGGCGGGGTGAGCGTCCCGCTCCTGAACACAAACTTAATAGTAATATACCTCTAGAAAAAACTTAATATCACAAATTGGAATTCTAATGCTTGTTGGCAATAATCACGGTCGGGACGCTTGCGCCAGCCGGGGGAAAGGTCGACTTCAACCACAGGATCAGGAATTTCTTTCAACACTACTAATATGTCTTATTTGGGTTAAAAGCTTCGTGTGTTCTCATCCATTTACCTTTCATTTTTTTCATAACAACAACAAAAGTATTTCCGCCTGATATGCATAATTTTAAATTTGTAAAAACTAAATATTTCTTATTTTGATAGTACATCGGTTCAGAAAAGCTAAATATGCAGATATCGTATTTTTTATATTTTTCCATTATTGATTCAAAACCTCTTTTAGTGTTCATACTTTCAAAAATGATTTTACTGTATCTAAAATCATTTTTGTCCCAATATTTGTTAGTATCTCAAATTTTATCTCCCTGAAAAGGTAAATCTTGATTCTCTTTTTTTAACTTTTTCCATTCTTTTTCGTTAAATAAATGATTTTCAGCTTCTATATTTCCATTTAAATCAATGGATTGGATGAATTTTTGTTCGAATATTTCTAATGTAAGATTTGAATTGAGTTTTTCTTGGGCAATGTATACTTCTCTATTACTATCTTTTATAATTGTTTCAAAATAATTATTGATAGCTTCAAGTTTTTCTTTTTCATCGTTTTTATGATAACTTTTAGTTTGCGAATAGTGAAGATAGGTGATAAATAGTGTTAAATATAATATTATCTTTTTCATAATTTAAATTTTAATTACAGGGTATACCTACAGCTGTTTGTTGCTTAGGAGTCCCCAGCTGACGCAAGCGTCCCATTCGTGAACACAAACTAAATCGTGATAAACCTCAAAAAATCGACTTATAGTCACAAACTGTAATCATTGCATATTGGCTATCATCACGAGCGGGACGCTCGCGTCAGCCGGGGATTGAATTTTTTAATCTTATATTTGCTCAACTCACGAAGTCAGGATTACCAATATGAGTTTGAATCCATTTCCCATTTTGTTTCTTGTAAATAACTAGATTTGACGAATGACTAGTTATCGTTCTTGCAGAACCGTGAGTAAATGAAAACATGAGATACCTATTATTCATATAAAAAATAGGATCAGAAAAACTATAATACTCATAGTCTTCGGTTTGCATGAGGTATTTTTTTATGTATGCAGTTGAACCAATGTTTAGATCTTCAAAGATTAGATTTTTATAATTAAAATTTTCTGGTAACCAACAGCAAGAACCACGATTAAAAGTTTTGTTCTTTATTTCGGTTGACGTAAATTTTTTACTGTACTTTTCTCGTGCGATTTCCCATTCAGAATCTCTAAAAAATTCCGAATCTTTGTTTTTAATTTCTAAAGTAATGGAATCAATTGTATATATATCATTATGAAGCAGCCACTTTAAAGTAGTATTGGTATTGATTTTTTCACTGAAAATCACAAAATATTTAGATTTATCATCAATTCTGGTCCTTAAAAAATCATTCAAAACTTCGTATTTATCATTCAAAGTATCGTTACTGATAACAACATTTGTTTTGATTGCCACACTTTTTCTATTACTTTTTATACTACAACTGATAGTTAGTAGAAGAATAAAACTGATAATAAAATAGATATTTTTCATAACTGTATTATTTAATTACAAGGTTTGCCAATGGCATCTGATGAGTATACTCCTATTGTCTCTGCAACTAATCTATTTGTTATTCGCTTCCTTTCTTCACTACCTATGGGATATTTTTTATTAAAAATTTCAGTTCCGTCTAAACCACTCCATGCCAAGTCTGCAAAAACCTGCTTGTCTGCGAGTGAGACGGGCCTTGATGTATTTCCTAAATGGTATTTTTCTAATGCAGATGCTATTGCATCAACATATTTATTTGCCATGTCTTCATGTTGAGCGGCTAAAGTATTACCTGATCCTGTTTTTTGGACATATAATTTAAATAACTCTGGAAAACCATTGAAAGGAGCGTTAGTAGGATAAATTTTGTAATCATCTACAATACTTAACATATAAGCATGAACTATTTCGTGTAATAAACCAGTAGCCCTATATAATTTTGTTGCATCTGAGAATGAATTGTTAGAAACTGTAATAGAATAATTATTTTTTGAAATAACTTTAGTCTCAGCATAATTATTCAATGCAGTGGGACCCATTTGTAATTTAACATTGTATTCACTTGTTCCAAATTTTTCTAAGATTTTAACAATATCATTATTGGTATCCTGATTTATCTTATCCATAATTTCTTTTGTACAAGGATCCAATTCACTATCATCAATTTTATCTTCAAAATCCACCTCTTCTTCAACAGGTTCAGCCCCGGTATACCCGCCACCGCCACCAGATTTTAACCAATAATAATCCTCAACATCTGAGACTGATTTATTACGATCTATCATAGGTACAAAATTATAACTTGTTTTTTTGAAGTTATTGATAACTATTACTTCATGCAAACCGAAAGGCTCTTCACCAAATGAATTAGAAGATTTACTTGTTGCATCTTTTTTTATAGGAAGAAGATCAATTACATAGTTGTTGTTTTTTAACTTGTAAGCTCTAATAAAATCACCATTTAGTCTCTTCATAATGATGATGCCTGTAAATGAATTTATAGTAGAGGATTCACTTGCATACTCATTGTAAACAATTGATTCAATGGTGTTGTCTACTTTCCACAATATTACACGTGTTTTCTTATCTTTTATATCAGATTGCGCAGGAATCACTGTTATTAAAGCCTCTTTATGCGACGTTTTTTCTTGTGTGATTTTTTCAAAATCATAAACTAAGGGAACGTTTGTACTTTTTGATTTATTACCATTCAGTCCATTACTGTTTTGTAAAAACTGAATCGCTTCTTGTTTTGACACCGTTTTAATGGTGGTCTCATTCTGCATTAAGGCTTCTTCAGTACTACAAGATTGCATAATACAAAATGTAATGCTCATGAAAAATAAAACGATGCTTCGCCTTATTTCAATTGTTTGTTTGTTTGTTTTCAAATTTTTAAAATTTAAAGTTAGTTATAATTATTTTACAATTGTTAAAATTACAGTAAGGTTATACTAAGTAACGATTCCTATAAAATCTTGACAACATATTTTTTCAAATCTAAAACATTAGTTTCAATCCATTTTACGGTTTTTATGTTAAAGTTTTACGGTTATTTGAGATTTTAAATCTCGATTTAAACTGTTTTCATTGGTTGCTGGTGTTTGAAAATATAGAAAAAACAAGTGATATTGACTCTATTACTAGAAATTTAGGCTGATTAAGCATATAAAAACCGCAAAATTGATGTTTTACGACATTTTTTATTTTCTACTTTTTCGTATTCAGAAAACCTATACTTCCATTCAAAAAACAATCTTTTCATAAAAAACATACCAGAAATCATCTTATAATTATGTAACATAATAACTTTAAAAAATAAATGTAGCGCACTCATTATCATTATATTTGATAAAAAGCTAAGCGCCATGAAACTAAAATCAAGTGAACCTTTTTGGTTGGTAAAAAATGGAATCATCAATTCCTATCCCTCAGTAAGAGAAAATTTGGACACAGAAGTTCTTGTTGTAGGAGGCGGAATTACCGGCAGTCTTATAGCGCATCAATGCATGGCAGATGGTTACAAAACCGTGCTTATTGATCGCAGAGAAATTGGTCACGGAAGCACATCGGCTACAACATCTATGTTGCAATATGAGATTGACGTGCCTTTGTACCAACTTATTGATTTGATTGGTGAAAAAGCTGCCGTTAACAGTTATTGGGCGTGTTACAAATCAATTGATGATTTGCAGAAAATCGTACAACAAGTAAAATCAGATTGTGGTTTCAAGAAAAAAGAATCCCTTTATTTTGCCGCTTTAAAGAAAGATGTTGTCTGGTTAAAAAAAGAATTTGAAGCACGAAAAAAAATTGGAATGCCTGTAAAATGGCTAGAGGCGGAAGAAATTGATAAAAAATTTAAAATTAAACGTTCACATGGCGGCATCTTGTCTGAACAAGGTGGCAGTATAGATGCTTTCCAATTAGCGCATGATGTTCTAGCATACAATCATAAAAAAGGATTGCAGATTTTTGATAAAACCGACATTAAAAAAGTTACCTACACACAAAATGGCGTAACCGTTTTAACAGAACATGGCACTACTATTACTGCTAAAAAGATACTTTACTGCAACGGTTTTGAAAGTACCGAGATCATTAAAGACAAGTTTGTAAAATTACTATCTACTTATGCTATTGTGGGCGAATGTTTTGAAGACGATCAATCACATCTTAACGACACGCTGTTTTGGAATACAGCAGAACCTTACATGTATATGCGAACCACAGATGATAATCGATTGCTTATTGGCGGTGAAGATGAAGATTTTGTAGACGCTGCAAAAAGAGATTCCTTACTCAATGACAAGTCCGATAAATTGACTAATTATCTGAAGAAAATTTTACCTGATTATGATTTTAGAACAGATTTTGTTTGGGCAGGTACTTTTGGTGAAACCAAGGACGGATTGCCCTACATTGGCAAACATCCTAATTTTCCGGGCGCGTATTTTGTTTTGGGCTTTGGCGGAAACGGAATCACTTTCTCAGTCATTGGAATGGAACTCGTTTCTGAAATGTTAAAAAACAAGAAACATCCTTTAACCGAATATTTTAAATTCAGAAGGTGATTTCTTGATGGCACTTTTAGATTTCTAAGTAATCAATTCTATTGTAGAATACACCCAAATCCAGCAACACAAAAATGTTCGTTTTATAGCCAGATGATATTTTTTTCTTAAAATTGAAAACTGATAAATGTGCCTAAAAGATAAATTGTAAATCAAAATTAAGCATTTAAAAACAGGTCCTTTTTGATGCATTAAAATAAAATCCCTTTTTATCATAAAAACAAAAAAAGTGTTGCGCTTGCTCATGTAAAAAACAACAAAAATTACTCTTTTTTACCAGTCTTAAACAATGGCACAGCTGAACAAGCTTCGCCATACATAATACTGCGAGCTACTTGCTGTAAATGTTGTACTGCAACTACATAAGCACGAGTTGGAACTGGTTTTTTTGAACATCCTTTCAAGATAACGGGTTTGTCTTGATAAACAGAGTAGTCAATTTTTGGCAGCAATTCTTCGTAAAGTGAAGCATCAAGATCTTCTAATGTTCCGTTGATTGTTTTTTTTGCAAAAGGTGCTACCTGCGTTGCCACTAAAATCGATGCCCAAGCCGGTACAATTGCGTCAGTACTGCAATTAATTGCTACGTAATGATCTTGGTATTGCGACCAATCGTGAATTTTGAGACTTTCTCTGAAATCTTTCTCTCTTAATAAAAACCCTTCAGCAAGCCATTGTGAGATGTCAATTTGTGTACGAATCCCTTTTGGATAATAATCCTCAAGATCGAAAACTTCGAGCACACTATTGGCTACTTTATTGATTATTTCTTCCATGTTTGAAGTCTTAAAGTCAAATGTCAAAAGTCATAAGGTCTTTTACTTTCAAACTTTATGACTTTCAACTTTACGACTTATTATAGCATCCCCAATTCTAATTTGGCTTCTTCACTCATCAAATCTTTGCTCCAAGGTGGATCAAAAGTAATTTCAACTTCGGCATCTTTTACATGCTCGATAGATTTAATTTTGTCTTCAACCTCTTTTGGTAAACTTTCTGCAACGGGACAGTTTGGAGAGGTAAGAGTCATAAGAACTTTTACTTCGTAATCTGTATTTACCATTACGTCATAAATCAAGCCTAATTCGTAAATATCTACAGGAATCTCTGGATCGTAAATAGTTTTTAATTTTTTTACGATTGCTTCTCCTAATTCGTTAGTGTCTATTTCTTGTGTCATGTTTCAACAATTTATATTTATAATCTTTTAAACCATATAAGTCACATAAGGTCATTTAAGTTTTGTGTTTATTTTCAATTTAACAGTTTTGACTTTTAATATTTTTACGTGGCTAGATCGGCATTGGTGTGTGTATAATTTTTTACAACCATATAAGTAACTTAAAGTCATTTACGTCCTTCGCTTAATCGTTGAGATATCGATATTTTTCATTGACATAGGTTTTTTGACCTTCTTTAAAAATATGAGTTACATTAAAGTTCAGTAGTAATCCTATTGGGATTTCTAGCAATTTCATGTAAGTCAAAATTTGGGCTTCATGAATCGGCAGCACTTTATCTAATGCTTTAAGTTCTACCACTAAATTTTTTTCAACCAATAAATCACACCTTAAGCCTGTTTCAAGTGCTAAACCTTTGTAACATACTGGTATTTTAAGTTCTGTTTCGAATTCAATACCTCTTATTGTTAATTCCTTTTTCAAACAAGTATGATAAATACTTTCTAAAAGACCTGGGCCAAGGTATTTATGGACTTCAATAGCCGCACCATTAACTTGGTAAACTAAATCTTTTAGATAAGTTTTTGTCATACTTTTTATTTTATTACATTCCTAAAAACATTTTTAAGTAAAATGGAGTCTTCTAAGTTTTATTTTATTCATTTCCGATTTTATTTTAACTTATGTGACCTTATATGTCTTATATGGTTTAAAGAAATTTAGTTCTTTGCATCAAAAGCCAAAGCATACATTTTGATGTTTTTTATCATCGAAACTAAACCATTTGCACGAGTGGGTGATAAATGTTCTTTTAGGCCAATTTCATCAATAAAATCCATATCGGCAGATAGAATGTCGGCAGCTTTTTGATTGCTAAAAGCGCGAATCAAAATGGCAATAATTCCTTTGGTTAAAATAGCATCACTATCGGCAGTGAACACAATTTTATCATCGGCTTGCTCACCTTGTAGCCAAACTTTTGATTGACAGCCTTTGATGATGTTATCTTCTGTTTTAAATTCTTCTTTGATAAGCGGTAGCTTTTTCCCCAGTTCAATGATGTATTCGTAACGATCCATCCAATCATCAAACATCGAGAATTCCTCTACTATTTCTTCTTGTATATTTTTTATAGTCATGTTTATTCTTGTTTAATTTGCCTCAGCTAAAGCATTGATTTTTTTTACCAATTTTTCAATTTCTTTTGGAGGAGTACCATGATCAAATGTTTTACTTTGATAGGTCTTTTCTTTGTGCACTATTTTCAGATTTGCCATTGCTGCGCCGTCGTGAAATCTTTTTTCAGAAGGTGCTTTTAATGTTTCCACTTTGTCAAGTTCAATAGTTTGAAAATCTGTTACAAGTTCCTTCCAATCCGCATCAGAAATGGGAGTTGTGGTAGGTTTTTCAGTCTCATTTCTGTCTTTACTTACACTCAATTCTTGGTTGACAACGGTAATTTTTTGATAAAAACCTCTCGTATTAGCCGTGTACTCTATCACTGTGTTTTCTAGATCAGATTGTTTCTTGTTGCTGCAAGTAGATCCAAGAATCACGGTAGCGACTAAAGCAAGTACTGTTTTCATATAGTTATTATTTAACGTTAAGCAAGCATATTTTGAGCTCTTTTTACGGCGGCAACTAAGCTGTCAATTTCTTCTTTGGTATTGTAAAACGCAAACGAAGCTCTTATGGTACCAGTAATTTCAAAAAAATTCATGATAGGTTGTGCACAATGATGTCCTGTTCGAACTGCAATTCCTAATTTGTCAATTATAGTGCCAATATCGTACGGGTGAATTCCTTCAATATTAAATGAAATGACAGACGTTTTTTCTTTGGCAGTACCGTAAATTTTCAAACCTTCAATGGTTAATAATTGTTGGGTACCATACTCTAGCAATTCTTTTTCTTGCTGCTGAATGTTGTCAAAACCTACTTCATTCATATAATCAACCGCAGTTCCTAATGCAATTCCTCCAGCAATATTAGGAGTTCCTGCTTCAAATTTATGAGGTAACTCTGCATAAGTTGTTTTCTCGAAAGTCACTTCTTTGATCATTTCGCCACCACCTTGATAAGGCGGTAATTTATTCAACCATTCTTCTTTACCATATAAAACACCGGTTCCTGTTGGTCCGCACAATTTATGTCCTGAAAAAACATAAAAATCGCAATCTAATTCTTGTACATCAGGTTTTAAATGTGGAACGGCTTGTGCACCATCAATCAAAACTGCAGCGCCTACTTCGTGCGCTTTGTCAATCATGTATTTAACAGGATTGATCGTTCCTAGCGCATTCGAAATATGATTTACCGTTACCACCTTAGTTTTATCCGACAACAATTTGTCGTATTCGGCCATGATCAACTCCCCATCCGTATTCATCGGAATGACACGTAAAATAGCCCCTGTACGTTCGCACAACATTTGCCAAGGCACAATATTGCTGTGGTGTTCCAATGCCGAAACTAAAATTTCATCACCCGGTTTTAAAATCGAAGCAAATCCATTGGTTACTGCATTAATACCGTGTGTGGTCCCAGAGGTAAAAAGTACTTCGTGAGCAAATTTTGCATTGATGTGATTTTGAATTTTCTTTCGGGATTCCTCATAGGCATCCGTTGCTAATTGGCTCAAGGTATGTACGCCTCGATGAATGTTAGCATTGATTTCTTGGTAATATTTCGCTATCGCATCAATCACCACTTGTGGTTTTTGAGTGGTAGCTCCGTTATCGAAATAGACTAATGGTTTACCGTTTACTTTTTGAGTAAGTATCGGAAAATCGGCTCTTATTTTTTGAATGTCTAGCATAGTTATCGTAGAAAAAATCTAGATACAAAAGTACTGAAATTAAACCGTTTTGAAATTATGAAACCCAAGTTTTTCATACTTTCTTGTTATGCTTTGATAGCCAAATTATTTGTGAAACAGTCGTTTTTTTAACCAACGTAATTCAAATGTTTTTAATAAATTGCAGTCAAAAGAATGGTTTATGAAAAAAATATTTAAAATTGTTGCAGTTGTTCTATTTATCGGAATTGTATACGTGGCTTTTACAACTTATCCAAAACTCGATTTAATTTCTGGCTTTTCAGCCAAAAGTATTGCGTCTGGCCATTTTTTAGACCATCGTTCGCAGTCGCTGATTGAAAAAGGAGACAATGATATCGACATGATGGATTTAGCTACCAACCAGATTGATGAAGCAGGAAAAATGGCGATCGCCTCAGTATACGGTATAAAAGAACGAAAAGCCATTTACCGTGAAGGTTTGGGTGTTACTTTAATCAACGATGATTTTGATGTTTCAAAACCGTATTTGGTTCCTAAAAGAACAAAATTGAACAACAATTTACCTTTTCCGTATGGAAATAACGAACCCAAAGACACTATTTTTGCGAACGTTGACTACGCTAAATTGAATTCGGCCGTAGCCAGTGCTTTTGATGTGAAAGGAGAATTGAAAAAAAGAACGCGTTCCTTATTAGTAATTTATAAAGACAAAATCATTGCCGAAAAATACGATACGGGATTTTCTAAAAACAGTAGAATTTTAGGTTGGTCCATGACCAAAAGTATCACGAGCGCCATGTTTGGAGTTTTAGAAAAGCAAAGAAAATTTGACATTGATGCTCCAGCTCCTATTGCAGAATGGGCAAATGACGAACGTAAAAAAATTACAACAAGTGACTTGCTTCACATGAATTCTGGTTTACAATGGGTAGAAGATTATGCTTCTATTTGTGATGCTACCAAAATGCTTTTTCAAGCTGAAGATATGACCCGAACGCAACTCGAGAAACCAGCGGAGCGTAAGCCAAACACGCGATGGAATTACTCCTCTGGAACTACGAATTTACTTTCTGGGATTTTGCGAAAACAGTTCAAAACACATCAAGAATACTTAGATTTTTGGTACACCGATTTAATAGATAAAATTGGAATGAACTCGATGGTTATCGAAACTGATATGGCTGGGAATTATGTAGGCTCGTCCTACGGTTGGGCAACAACACGCGACTGGGCTAAATTTGGCTTACTCTATTTACATCAAGGCAACTGGAACGGGGAGCAAATTTTTAATGAAGGTTGGGCAAAATACACCGCAACACCTACGAATACCTCAGATGGAAAATACGGTGCTCATTTTTGGCTTAATGCTAGTGGCACCTTTCAAGATGTTCCAAGGGATATGTATTTTTGTAGTGGCTATCAAGGTCAAATGATTTTGATTATTCCGTCGCTTGACTTAGTTGTGGTGCGAATGGGTTTAAAAGAATCTCCAGAATTTAATTTTAATGAAATCATGAAGGGGATAATTTCATCACTTAATCACAAAAAGTAAAAATAGAAAGGGCGCAAAGTTGTAAAACTCTGCGCCCTTTGTGTATAGCGAACCTTGTGGTTAAAACTACAAATCAAATCCCATTTTTACGCCAAGTTTGTTGGCAATAATTTTGGTGATGCGTTGTTTTAATTCTGGTATTTTAATGCTTTCGATTACTGCATTAGAGAATGCGTACATCAATAAAGCTTTGGCTTCTTTAACAGGAATTCCGCGTTGTTGCATATAGAACAATGCTGTTTCGTCTAATTGCCCGATGGTGCAACCATGAGAACATTTAACATCATCAGCAAAAATTTCTAGTTGCGGTTTGGCATTGATGGTAGCCTTGTCGCTCAATAAAATATTATTGCTTTTTTGAAACGCATTTGTTTTTTGAGCTTCTTTTTCTACAAAGATTTTTCCGTTAAATACACCAGTCGATTTATCAGTAAAAATTCCTTTATAATCTTGATGACTTTCACAGTTTGGAGTAGCGTGGTGTACCAAGGTGTAGTGGTCTACGTGCTGTTTATCGCCAATGATGGTAATACCGTTCAAGTAGCTTACAATATGCTCTCCGAAATGGTAAAAATTAAGATTATTACGCGTCATGTTTCCTCCAAAACTGAAGGTATTTACAGCAACACTGCTTTCTTCTTGCTGAGATACATACGTATTATCAACTAAATTAGCAGCTTCGTTATCGTTTTGAATTTTATAAACATCTACAAAGGCTCTTTTTTGTGCAAAAATCTCAGTAACCGAATTGGTTAGTACTGCATTTTCGTTTAAGCTTTGGTGACGCTCGATGATTTGTACTTGTGCATTCTCGCCTACAACAATTAAGTTGCGCGGTTGTACTAGCATTGCCGCTTCATTACCAGTCGATAAATACATGATTTCGATCGGTTTGTCTGTTACTTTTCCTTTCGGAATATTGATGTACGCTCCTTCATTCGCGAAAGCCGTGTTTAATGAAGTCAAAGTTTCTTCTTTGTTGACAACTTGATTGAAATACGCGTCAATAACGGTTTTGTATTTTGGTTTTGTCAAAGCAGAAGATAGTAAGCAAACATCAATTCCTTCGTGAGTTGTAGCTGATAAATGCGAACTAAAAACGCCATCAATAAAAACTACTTTGTAGGTATCAACTTCATGTAAAAAGTATTTTTTTACATCAGAATATTGTACTGTATTTTCCTGTTTTGGAAAAACGGTAAAGTCATTTTTAAGAATCGCGTTAAGCGATGTATATTTCCAAGCTTCCTCTTTTTTAGTTGGGAAACCTTTGGTTTCAAAGTTTTTTAGGGCAGCGGTACGCAAGTCGTGTAGTTCAGTGTGAACATCAACGCGCTCCTCAAAAGCCATAAAAGACGATATTAATTTTTCTTTTAAATCCATTTTTATTTAAGTCTTAAAGTTGAAAGTCGAAAGTCAAAAGACTTTGGATTGTCAACGTAACATTATTTATGAGTCTCTAATCTGAAAGTATTTAAAGTTACCTTGAGGTTACCTCTTTATGACTTTGGACTCAGATATTTAATAAAACCACTTAACAATTTTGATATTTCTGTTATTGATTCTAAAAGTATTTCAAATTCTTCTTTTGTAATATATTCTAAATCAAATGCTAAATATAATTGAGAACGAACTTCTCCAGCAGAAGCTTTTGCAACATATAAAAAGTAAATAAACTCTTTGTCTGTATTTCTCTCAAATCCTTCGGCTATATTTGATGATATAGAAAGAGAAGCTCGTCTTATTTGCCTTATGAAATCAAAGTCTTTCTTGAAATTTGAATTTTCAGTAATTTGGTATATTCTTTTGTTGAAGATTCTTGCTTTTTGCCAAGAATTAATTTCCTCGAAAGAGCCAAATTTCGCCATTACTTTTTTCTTTTGACTTTAAGACCTTTGACTTTAGACTATTTAATTCTAAGCTTCTTGTTCTTGTTTAATCCAATCGTATCCTTTTTCTTCTAGCTCGTGCGCTAATTCTTTTCCGCCGGATTTTACAATTTTTCCGTTGTACAAAACGTGAACAAAATCAGGAACGATGTAATCAAGTAATCTTTGGTAGTGTGTGATCACTACGATAGCATTTTTATCGCTTTTTAGTTTGTTAACACCATTGGCAACAATTCTCAAAGCATCAATATCTAGTCCAGAATCGGTTTCGTCAAGGATGGCTAATTTTGGTTCTAGCATAGCCATTTGAAAAATTTCGTTACGCTTTTTCTCTCCGCCCGAAAAACCTTCGTTTAAAGAACGTGACAAAAATTTACGGTCTATTTCTAGTAATTCTGATTTTTCACGAATCACTTTTAGCATTTCGTTGGCAGGCATTTCTTCCTGTCCGTTTGCTTTACGTGTTTCGTTGATCGCTGTTCTCATGAAGTTGGTTACAGAAACTCCTGGAATTTCAACAGGATATTGAAACGAAAGAAATACACCTTTATGGGCTCTTTCCTCTGGAGCCAATTCTGAAATATCTTCGTTATCCAAAAAGATTTCTCCTTCGGTCACTTCATAATTTTCGTTTCCTGCAATAATTGCCGAAAGGGTACTTTTTCCAGCACCGTTTGGTCCCATAATCGCGTGAATTTCTCCCGCTTTTACTTCAAGGTTAATCCCTTTTA
Source organism: Flavobacterium sp. CECT 9288 (assembly GCF_918731615.1). Taxonomy (NCBI): domain Bacteria; kingdom Pseudomonadati; phylum Bacteroidota; class Flavobacteriia; order Flavobacteriales; family Flavobacteriaceae; genus Flavobacterium; species Flavobacterium sp. CECT 9288. The sequence goes on from NZ_OU957226.1 coordinate 3,319,151, forward strand.
ATATTTCTTTGTCGCCTATTGAGGCGTGTAAATTTTTTATGCTTAACATTAGATTTTATTTTAAACCATTAAGGTATTAAGATTCATTTAGTTTTCTATCGGTTGTCTAATTTTTATCCCACCGAACCTTCAAGAGAAATTTCCAATAATTTTTGTGCTTCTACTGCAAATTCCATTGGCAGCTTATTCAATACATCTTTACTGAAACCGTTTACAATTAATGCAATTGCTTTTTCAGTTGGAATACCACGTTGATTGCAATAAAAAACTTGGTCTTCGCCAATTTTACTTGTCGTAGCCTCGTGTTCTATTTTTGCCGATGGATTTTTACTTTCGATGTACGGGAACGTATGTGCTCCACAATTATTCCCCATTAATAAGGAATCACATTGCGAAAAATTCCTAGCATTATCCGCATTAGCACTAATTTGCACTAAACCACGGTAACTGTTTTGTGATTTACCAGCCGAAATTCCTTTGGAAATAATAGTCGATTTAGTGTTTTTACCTAAATGGATCATTTTGGTCCCTGTATCTGCTTGCTGGTAATTATTTGTTACCGCAATCGAATAAAATTCACCAGTTGAATTATCCCCTTTTAAAACTACCGATGGGTATTTCCAAGTTACTGCTGATCCTGTTTCTACTTGTGTCCAAGAAATTTTTGCGTTTTTCTCGCAAATCCCTCTTTTGGTTACAAAATTATACACCCCACCTTTACCTTCTTTGTTTCCAGGATACCAGTTTTGTACGGTTGAATATTTTATTTCGGCATCGTCAAGAGCAATTAACTCTACAACTGCAGCGTGCAACTGATTTTCATCACGACTTGGTGCAGTACATCCTTCAAGGTAAGAAACATAACTTCCTGCGTCAGCTACTAATAGAGTTCTTTCAAATTGTCCTGTACCGGCTTGATTGATACGGAAATAAGTAGAAAGTTCCATTGGGCAACGAACGCCTTTTGGGATGTAACAAAACGATCCGTCAGAGAATACGGCCGAGTTTAACGCAGCATAAAAGTTGTCTTTTTGCGGCACTACAGTTCCTAAATATTTACGTACTAATTCTGGATGTTCTTTGATGGCTTCAGAAATACTCATGAAAATGATTCCTTTTTCTCCTAATGTTTTCTTGAATGTAGTAGCTACTGAAACGGAGTCAACCACGATATCCATAGCCACATTATTCATCATTTTTTGCTCATCTACAGAGATGCCTAACTTTTTGTACATTTCTAAAAGTTCCGGATCTACATCATCTAATGTTTTGTTAGGATCTACTGCTTTTGGTGCTGAATAATAGGATATTGCTTGGAAATCAGGTTTTACATAATGTACGTTAGCCCATTCTGGCTCTGTCATTTGCTCCCAAGCACGAAAAGCCTCAAGACGCCAATCGGTCATCCATTGTGGTTCTTCCTTTTTTTGAGAAATGGCACGAACGATGTCTTCGTTTAAACCAATAGGAAAAGTTTCGGCTTCCAGCTCGGTGTAAAATCCGTATTCGTATTCTTTATTTTCGAGTTCGATTTTTAAGTCGTCTTCTGTATATTTACTCATTTTGATTTAAAGATTTAAAGATTTAAAAATTCAAAAATTGAATATTAAACTTTATTATTTGTGTCTAAATATTTAATAAAATTAGAAAGGTTTTGAGAAATTTCAATAGTTAAATTATAACTTATTTGAATTTCTTCATGATTGCAAAAACCTAATTCTCTTGATAATATCAACATATTTCTAACCTCAGCACAACTGCCTTTAGAGATTTTTAAATATCTTGTAAATTGTCTATTATTGTTGTATTCTGAACCTTCGGCAATATTATTTGTAATTGAAACTACAGCTCTTTTAATTTGATCTTTAAAACCAAATTCCTTTTCTAAAGATTTATTGTTTAATAATTGAAAAACTAATTTAGTCAAGACAACACCTTTTTATGAACATCAAATTCTTCAAATGATTTTGTCATGCTTTCATTAATCTTTTAATTTTTCAATCTTTAAAATTAAAGAGAGAAACTCTCACCACAACCACATGTCCTAGTTGCATTTGGATTATTAAAAACAAATCCTTTCCCGTTTAATCCGCCAGAAAATTCTAAAACGGTTCCTGCTAAATAGAGAAATGATTTTTTTTCAACAGCTATTGTAATGTCGTTGTCTATGAATATTTTATCGTCTTCGCCTTTGTTGTTATCGAATTTCAAATCATAAGATAAACCGGAACAACCTCCGCTTTTAACACCAACCCGCACATAATCTGTTGCGGCATCAAAACCATCGTCTTTCATTAAGTCGATAATTTTCTTTTTGGCAGTATCAGAAACTTTTATCATGTTTATGTTGTTTTGTAATAACATATTGTTTGTTAAAACTCACCTAGCATCTTTATTATCAGAGCTTTAAATTTTAAGCCAATTGTGTTATCTTGATTTTGTCTAAATTAACCGCAAAGATACTATATAAAATACTTTTTCCATAATCAATAACATTTTTATAACTAATCTTCAAATAGAAAATAGTTATTGGTTGTTTTTCAAAAAATTAAATTACTTTTAGTCCCCTATAACTTACAAATAACTAAAACAAATTTATTATGGAAGAAATTTTACCTGAAAAGATGGAGTACAAATTAGATTTTAAAGGAGAAGGCAAAGCTTTTTTTGGAATCGTAATCGTCAATTGGCTTTTAACAATTGTTACATTAGGAATTTATTATCCTTGGGCGAAAGCCAAAACGCTCCAATTTATGTTTGGGCAAACAACTTTAAATGATGATGCTTTTGCTTTTCATGGTACTGGGAAAGAAATGTTTAAGGGTTTTATAAAAGTTATTATATTATTTGCAATCTTGTTTGGGATTTTAAGTCTTTTCATCTATTTAGACCTGCCCTCAGTAGGATTGATATCGTTTTATTTGATAGTGATAGCTATTATGCCATTAGCAATTCACGGTTCTTATAAGTATAGAATGTCAAGAACATCTTGGCGTGGTGTTCGTTTTGGTTACAGAGGCGATAGGAATGAATTTGTCAAACTTTTTTTTAAATGGATTTTTTATACTGTAATAACGCTTGGTATTTATGGTTCTTGGTTTCAAATGAACCTGCGTAGTTATGTTTTGAGCAACATTCGCTTTGGTGATGCCGAAATGAATTACGATGGTGATGGTGGGGATTATTTACTAATGAATATTAAAGGTTACTTTTTAAGTATTATAACCTTGGGAATTTACTCTTTTTGGTGGCAAAAAGATATTTTTGAGTACTATGTTAATAATTTATCGCTACATAAAGACGACAAAAGAATTGAATTTACATCAACAGCTACGGGAGCCGATTTTATAGGCCTTATAATTATTAATTTGTTAATGATTATTTTTACGCTTGGTCTTGGTTATGCTTGGGTTGTTACGAGAACTATGAAGTTTATATTTGATCATATTGAACTTGATGGCACGATCGATTTAAACACTTTGCAACAAACCGAAGAGAATTTTAAAGACGCGACAGGTGATGATATTAGCGACTTTTTAGATATTGATTTTATAGTATAAAGTATGAGTAATCAGTCCGTAGGAATTTATTTTGATGGTAAATCAGCTGTTCCTCATCCTTGTTCACTGTTGTTGGAGACGCAAAAAGGAATGATTCTTTTTGAAACCGAAACGGGTCATCAAGAGCGGTGGTTGATTTCAGCTGTTAGTTTTGAAAATTCTGGAAACTCTTTGCAGTTGCAAAAACAATGTACTGATGGTGTTGCAATCCTTAAAATAACCGATGCTACATTTGCAGCGGCCATTCAAAAATTTAGGAAAGAGAACAACCATATCAATTGGTATGAAAAATTGCTTGCTTCTGGTTTCAAGATGCATCTCGTTTTGGCATTAGTTATTTTTGCCTTAATCGGACTGACTTATTTGTATGCCATACCTTGGGTTGGCGAAAAATCAGTAGTCCTTATTCCTGAGAGTTTTGATGATACCATGAGCGGAACGTTTATCAGTGATAATTTACTGTTCTCAGATGTAGCTTCGGATAAATCCAAAGTCTTAAACGCTTTCGCAAAAGAGCTACAATTGAACAACAAAAAAAACTTGAAATTCATTTTTGTAGAAGAGGATATTGTGAACGCTTTTGCTTTACCAGATGGTACCATTGTGGTTTATTCCGGAATTGTAAACAAGATGAAAAACTACGATGAGTTAGTGGCGCTCTTGGGACACGAGGCAGCCCACGTTAATCACAGGCATTCCATGAAAATGTTATGCCGCAACCTGTCTGGATATCTTTTTATCTCGGCAATTTTAGGTGATGCCAACGGAATTATGGCTACCATAGGCGATAACGTTAATAGTTTTCAATCCTTGTCGTTTTCGCGTGAGTTTGAACAAGAGGCTGATCGAGAAGGTTTTGCTATTGTAATTAAAAATAAGGTCAATCCAAACGGAATGTTGAACTTGTTTAAAAGACTACAAGATGAAGGTGATGCCATTGTCCCCGAGTTTTTGAGTTCTCATCCTGTTACCCAACAACGCATTTCAACCACTAGACAATTGGTTAAATCTACTCCGCACCAAGTTGAAGCAAATAGTAAGCTGCAACAATTATTTCAAAGATTAAAAAAATAATACAGCACCAAATTGCACTTAAATCATTACACCTCAGTTGTGTATTGGTTCAGGTGCAATTTGTTTTTACACACTTTTAGTTCGGTATCAATAAATATGCTTAATTTTAGAGCCAACAATTTTGATACACTATGAAATTATATCCAATAGAAACTGGTAATTTTAAGTTAGATGGTGGCGCTATGTTTGGCGTAGTACCCAAAACCATTTGGAATAAAACCAATCCTGCTGATGCCAATAACCTCATTGATATTGCAGCGCGTTGCTTATTAATTGAAGAGGGAAACCGCTTGATTTTGATAGACACTGGAATGGGAAATAAACAATCTGATAAATTTTTCGGATACTATTCTTTATGGGGTTCACATTCTTTAGATAAATCCTTGGCAAAATACGGCTTTCACAGAGATGACATTACGGATGTGTTTATGACCCATTTGCATTTTGACCACTGTGGTGGAAGTGTACAATGGAATAAAGACAAAACGGGATACGAACCAGCCTTTAAAAACGCTAAGTTTTGGACCAACGAAAATCATTGGGAATGGGCTACAAAACCCAACCCGCGGGAGAAAGCTTCATTCTTGTCAGAAAATATTTTGCCCATGCAGGAAAGTGGTCAATTGCATTTTATACAAAGACCCGAAGGTGATTTTCTTGAAAAATCAGAATTAGGATTTGGAATCTTTTTTGTGGACGGCCATACCGAAAAACAGATGATTCCGCACATTCAATATAAAGGTAGAAACATCGTTTTTTGCGCTGATTTATTGGCCACAGCCGGACACATACCCATACCTTATGTAATGGGCTATGATACAAGACCATTGCTAACTATGCCAGAAAAAACTAAATTTTTGCACGCTGCCGTAGAACAAAACCATTATTTATTTTTAGAACACGATGCACATAATGAAATAGTTACTGTGGTACAAACTGAAAAAGGAGTTCGTCTAGGAGAGGTATATCGCTGTGACGAAATCTTAACATAGTGTTAATCCTTTTATTTGTGTAACAAAATCAATTATTTTAGACCAATATTTCAAAAATTAACAAAAACAAACAAATGAATACCATTAAACCCATTTACATTTCTGCTTTTGCTTTTTTAGCATTGGTAGGTTGTGGAGCAGCAAAGCAAGTTTCAAGTGCTTCAACTTCTAATTTAGTTACCATTAGTGCACCTTTAAATGTAAAAAAGAAGGCGGCGCTTACTGAAAATGATTTAAAACGTTGGAGTCACCTGGATATAGTAACAGATACCATTCCTGGAATGAGTGTTGACAGAGCATACGCTGAATTATTGAAAGATAAAAAAGGTGTACCTGTTATTGTAGGTATAGTTGATTCGGGTGTAGATATCGAGCACGAAGATTTAAAATCAGTGCTTTGGACTAATGCCAAAGAAATAGCAGGTAACGGTATAGATGACGACAAGAATGGTTACATCGATGACATTCATGGTTGGAATTTCTTGGGAGACATTACAAAGGAGAATTTGGAATATGAAAGAATCATCAAGGATAAATCATTGGTGGATGAAAAAACATACCTAGAAGCTAAGGCTTTAAATGATAAAAAAGTTGCTGATGCAGCTACAGTAAAGAAGCGCTCTTCAGAAATGATTGAATCATTAACATCAAGTGATGCCACAGTTACAAAACATTTAGGTAAAACGGTATATACTGTTGATGAAGTAAAGGCAATAGACACTCAGGATCAAGACTTGCTTAAAAGTAAAGCAACAATGATACAAATGTTAGGGTATGGCTTACCAGTTGCTGAACTTAAGGTAGCGGTTCAAAAACAAAGAGACGCTCAAGAGGCACTTCTTAATGGTGACAATCTTAAAACAGATTACCGTAAAGTTGTAGGCGATAATCCTAACGACATTAACGATACTAAATATGGTAACAATAATGTGATGGGTCCAGACAAAAACGAAATTTTGCACGGAACGCACGTAGCAGGAATTGTAGCACAGTCTAGAAACAATAGTTTAGGAGGAGATGGAGTGGCTAACAACGTTCAAATTTTAACCGTTCGTGCCGTTCCAGACGGAGATGAGTACGATAAAGACATTGCATTAGGGATTCGTTATGCTGTTGATAATGGTGCTAAAGTAATCAACGGAAGTTTTGGAAAAAGCTTTTCACCACACAGACAATGGGTTTATGATGCTTTAAAATATGCTGAGAAAAAAGATGTATTGTTTGTACATGCAGCAGGAAATGACGCAAAAGACATCGATTTTGCTGAGAATTTTCCAAATGACTCTGAAGATAAAGTAAAAGAGTTTGCGGATAATGTAATTACTATTGGAGCATTAAATTTTGAATACGGAGACAAAGTTGTGGCACGTTTTTCAAACATTGGGAAACTGAATGTAGATGTTTTTGCACCAGGTGTAAAAATCTATGCGACTACTCCAAACAACGAATACCAATATTTGCAGGGTACCTCAATGGCTGCGCCAAACACTGCAGGAGTTGCAGCATTGATTCGTTCGTACTATCCAAAATTATCGGCTAAACAAGTAAAACAAATCTTAATGGAATCTGGTGTAGCTATTACTACCGAAGTTATTGTTGGAGGAAAAGCAACTGACAAACGTTCGTTTTCAACATTATCAAAATCAGGTAAAATTGTAAATGCATACAACGCTTTATTAATGGCAGAGAAAATGTCAAAATAAATTATAAAAAACTTAATTTTATGGAAGGACAAATTGTCCTTCCATTTTTATTTTAACTAAATATGAAAAAACTACTTTTATGCACCATCTTAGTGTCTAGCTTTGGTAATTTATGGGCACAAAATTCAAATTATTGGCAACAACATGTTGACTATAAAATGGCGGTTACCATGGATGTATCAACGTATACATACAAAGGCACACAAGAGTTAGTGTATACTAATAACTCTCAGGATACACTTAGAAAAGTATATTACCACTTGTTTAACAATGCTTTTCAGCCAGGTAGCGAAATGGATGTACGCATTCAAAACATTAAAGATCCTGATGGCAGAATGGTATCTAAAGTTAAAGTAGGTGACAAAGAAATTAAAGAAAGCCGTATCAAAAACTTAAAGCCTAACGAAATTGGTTTTTTACACGTAACGAATTTTAAGCAAGATGGTGTTACTGCATCTGCTAAAGAAGTAGGAACTATACTTGAAGTTACTTTGGCTAAGCCAATGCTACCCAATTCAAAAACTACTTTTACACTAGATTTTGACGGTCAAGTTCCAGTGCAAATCCGTCGTTCAGGACGCAATAATGCTGAGGGTGTTGAATTGTCAATGGCACAATGGTATCCAAAACTTGCCGAATTTGATTTTGAAGGTTGGCACGCAGATCCATATATTGCTAGAGAATTTCATGGTGTTTGGGGCGATTTTGATGTAAAAATTACGATTGATAAAAATTATGTTTTAGGTGGAACGGGTTACTTACAAAATCCAAATGAAATTGGTCACGGTTACCAAGATCAAGGCGCAGTGGTTTCCATTCCTAAAAAAGCAAAAACACTAACTTGGCATTTTAAAGCACCAATGGTTCACGACTTTACTTGGGCAGCTGACAAAAACTATATTCATGATATTGCCAAAGGTCCAAACGGTGTTGACATTCATTTTTTATACAAAAACAATCCGCAATACATTGAAAACTGGAAAAATTTACAGCCGTTGACTGTAAAATTGATGGAGTTTTACAATAAAACAGTGGGCGATTATCCATACAAACAATATTCGGTAATTCAAGGTGGCGATGGCGGAATGGAGTATGCCATGTGTACTTTGATTTTGGGTCAAGGAAAATTTGAAGGATTGTTGGGCGTAACAGCTCACGAAATGGCGCACTCTTGGTTCCAACACGTATTGGCCTCCAACGAATCTAAACACGGCTGGATGGACGAAGGATTTACATCTTTCTTAGAAGACCTAGGAATGAACGAAGTTGCAGAGAAAAAAGCACAAAACCCATTTGCAGGTGGCTACACAGGATATTTTTCAATGGTAAATTCTGGTAAAGAATTGCCTCAAGGAACGCACGCTGATCGTTTTGATGAGAACAGAGTGTACAGTATTAGTTCGTACAGTAAAGGAGAACTTTTCTTGACACAATTAGTCTATTTGATTGGGAAAGACAATTTGATGAAGACTTTGAAAAAGTATTATAGCGATTTCAAATTTAAGCATCCTACGCCGAATGATATTAAAAGAACAGCTGAAAGAGTTTCAGGTGCTAACTTAGATTGGTATTTAACAGATTGGACACAAACAACCAACACTATTGATTACGGAATTAAAGAAGTAACCGAGAATGCAGGTCAAACTAAAGTAATTTTAGAACGAATTGGTAGAATGCCAATGCCAATTGATTTGCTTGTTGAATACACTGATGGTACTACAGAAAGTTTTTATGTGCCTTTGCGCATGATGAGTTTTGAGAAAGAAAATCCGTATCCGGCAATTAAAAGAACCGTACTTTCTGATTGGGCTTGGGCATACCCAACTTACGAGTTGAATGTTCCTAAAGCAAAATCAGCTATAAAAAGTATTACGATTGACCCTAGCAGTTTAATGGCTGATATTAAAAAAGAGAATAACGTTTTTAAACAGTAGTTAATTTTTACATGAAATTCAAATACAATGAAGCAACTGCTTCGCTTGAAATTAAAGACGGTTTGAAGAGCCATTTTCTTATAGTACGATTGTTACTGATCGTGACTTTTGTCAATGCAATCTTAAATTTATCCAATGCTCAAGTTGCTTTTGGATTTATGAAATTGATTTGGTTGGTTTTAGGCATGGTAACCGCCATAGGATTGTATCTCTATTATTTCAAAAAAACGGCTACAGAAAATATTCCTTTAAATCAAATAATAGGAATTGAGGAACGTGTTTCCTTTGGTAGAAAAAAATATTTTCTAACGTTGAAAAACGGAAAAACAAGAGATTTGCTAGAAGTACACTCTGCATCCGATTGTAAACAGATCAACACAATACTCACTAAACATCAAAAATAACCCATTCTTTTAATGCCGCAAAACATCAATTTTGCGGCATTTTACAGACACATCAACCATCAAGAAAGTAGTTAATCTAGAGTTCACATCCCTCAAAAAACCGTAAAATTTTAACATAAAAACCGTAAAATGGAGTGAAACTAATGTTTTAGCTTTGAAAAAATATGTTGTTAAGATTTTTTAGGAATCGTTACTTAGTATAACCCTTCTGTAATTTTTTAACAAACGTAATGTAATTATAACTAACTTTAAATTTTAAAAATTTGAAAACAAACAAACAAACAAACAATTGAAATAAGGCGAAGCATCGTTTTATTTTTCATGAGCATTACATTTTGTATTATGCAATCGTGTAGTACAGAAGAAGCTTAATGCAGAATGAGACCACCATTAAAACGGTGTCAAAACAAGAAGCGATTCAGTTTTTACAAAACAGTAATGGACTGAATGGTAATAAATCAAAAAGTACAAACGTTCCCTTAGTTTATGATTTTGAAAAAATCACACAAGAAAAAACGTCGCATAAAGAGGCTTTAATAACAGTGATTCCTGCGCAATCTGATATAAAAGGTAAGAAAACGCGTGTAATATTGTGGAAAGTAGACAACGCCATTGAATCAATTGTTTACAATGAGTATGCAAGTGCATCCTCTACTATAAATTCATTCACAGGCATCATCATTATTAAGAGACTAAATGGTGATTTTGTTAGAGCTTACAAGTTAAAAAACAACGACTATGTAATTGATCTTCTTCCTATAAAAAAAGATGCAACAAGTAAATCTTCTAATTCATTTGGTGAAGAGCCTATCGGTTTGCATGAAGTAATAGTTATCAATAACTTCAAAAAAACAAGTTATAATTTTGTACCTATGATAGATCGTAATAAATCAGTCTCAGATGTTGAGGATTATTATTGGTTAAAATCTGGTGGTGGTGGCGGGTATACCGGGGCTGAACCTGTTGAAGAAGAGGTGGATTTTGAAGATAAAATTGATGATAGTGAGTTGGATCCTTGTACAAAAGAAGTTTTGGATAAACTAAAAACATTGTCACAAAATGACATTGCAAGTATTTTTGAAAAATTTGGGATACCAGAGAATGGGACATATAATATAAAAATGGTTTCAGGACCATTAAATAGTTCTGTAGCAACGGCGGATACTAAATGGATTAGTAAGAATAATTATCTTATAACTGTAAGTGATTCTTACACGAAAGGAACGGCTAATTATCAAAAGCCTCCTACCGATTTAGCTGTAGCAGCTGTAATTGTTCATGAGTTAATTCATGCTCATTTCTTCGCTTTGTTTGACGATTTTCACAACAATGGAAATGTTTGTGCATATGATAGTTTTGATTGTTTATTTGAAAAATTCGTTTCAAAAAATTACACTGGAACGATAGATGAACAGCATGCACAAATGTTTGACAATTTTGTTCCAAAAATGGCGGCAATTTTACAAGAATTTAAACCTGGTTTATCTACACAATTTTATGAAGATCTTGCAATGTCAACTATGGTAGATTTACAATATTTTAACGATAGATTTCCAAAAGGTAGTTTAGACAGAGTTCGAATTGAAAATACTCGTTACTCAGAAGATCTTAATATTCCTAAAGGGGATGCTACTCCAAAAGGCAGTCCTTGTAATTAAAATTATAAATACTATGAAGATTACAATAAGTTTAATTAGCACCATACTATTAATATCTTGCTCAACATCCAAAATAGAAAAAAAAGTAGTAAATGATTTTTTAAAGAATCAGCTTATTAAATCACCTTATATTAAAGTTGTAGTGAAGGAACCTTTACAAACATTGTTATCATTAGAGTGTTATGAAAAAGCGTATCAAGATAGAAATATTCGCTTGGGTGACATGATAAGAATCCGACCAGAGTCCAATCCTCCTTTTATTTGGCCTATTGACTCTGTAGGAATAATTAAATTAAAAGAAAAATATAAAAAAGATACGATAAGTCAACGATGGCGTAAAAATGATTTTCAGGGGTCGAAATTAAAATTAGCAAATACGAAAGCGATTAGACAATTTAAAAGCCGTCTTTCGTTAAGGTATTTTGGAGATGAAGGTATTACTTTTTCAAAGCCCATAATCACGGCAGATAAGGAATTTGCACTTTTATTTTTTAAAACATTTACTTTAGGTAAGTATTCTACTCATCCAATGCAAAAAGCCATATTAATGGAAAATAAAGAGGGAAGTTGGAGAATAAAAGAAATTTACGATGACCCTAATGTTATTAATTAATGTGAGTTCAATAAATTTTGCCCTAGGTAGTGAAGAAAGGAAGCGAATAACAAATAGATTAGTTGCAGGTACAATAGGAGTATACTCATCAGATGCCATTGGCAAACCTTGTAATTAAATAATACAGTTATGAAAAAATATTATCTATTTACAATTATTACGCTACTCTTTTTTTCTACTCTCTCACAGTCATTATTTTCACAGTCACAAAAAGAAAAAAATAGGGCTATCAATGATTATTTTGAAAAAATCTATAAAGATACAACTCAAGTTATATTTGTTGCTAGAGAGAAAATCAATTCAAATGAAACTTTGAAAATATTTGGTTTAAACGACATAATGATTATTGATGCTGATGGAAATGGTAAAGGAGATGATACTCTGTACGATAAGAAAGACTTCGAAATAATGAAGACCAAATATAAAAATAAATGTTTGCAGGGTAAAAGGATTTGGTGCAAAGATGACTTTTGGAAAAAAGATAACTTTAGGTTTGAAAAAGTTGTTTTAGAAAGTATGAATACTGATAAAGGGATCGAACTTATGGTTGAGAAATATAATAGAGGTGATATTGAAGTATATGGTTTTTCCGAACCTATTTATTATCAAAACAACAAATATGTTGTTTTTACAGTACATAAATTGCTAATAGGAGCGGCGAAGACAATTATTGTGATAATGAAAAAAGTAAAATATAAATGGATTGTGACTCACAAGGGTTCAACTAATGTTTTAAATTAGTGTGAATTCAAGAGAGCAACAAGCCCCCGGCTGGCGCGAGCGTCCCGCACGTGATGATTACCAACAAGCAATGATTACAGTTTGTTACAATAAGTCTTTTTTTTAAAGGCATATTAAGATTTAGTCTGTGTTCACGAGTGGTACGCACGCGTCAGCTGGGATATAATATTTAACCAAACAAAATATCAACCACAAACAACAGAAGCTAATGCAACTAGTAATAAAGGTACTTGTAATTAAAAATTTATGAAAAAAACACTTCTAATTGTATTGTTAATTGTAATGTCAATTGTTTTGATTTATTATAATTCACAAAGAGATGAAAATATAGTAAGGGATTTTACTCTTGAACTTGTAGATGAATCGATACCTTTAGAACAAATTTTGAAAAAGAGAATTAACTATACTCAAAAACAAAAGGATCTATGTTTATTTTTTTTAAAAACTGTTCGAGACGAGTATATTAAAAATCCCGATAAAATAGAAGTAACGCAATCCACAGAAAGCAAGACTGAAATTCATAGTGAAAGAATTAAATTGAACTCTGGTGAACAATTATTTTACGTGCAGTTCAACAAATCATTGACGTTGCCATTCATACTAAACAAAAAATCAGAAATAATTATTCTATTTAACCTTACAAAAGGTGGAGGAGGGAATTTAAATAACTCTCGATCTGATGAAACAATGCATAAATGATTTTTTATCTAAAAAGTAGAAAATAAAAAACGCCGCAAAACATCAATCTTGCGGCATTTTTTTATGCTTCAATCAACCTAAATCACTTATTTTTTCTATCTTTTCAAACACCAGGAACCATTGAAAACAGATTAAATCCAGATTTAAAATCTCAAAAAACCGTAAAATTTTAACATAAAAACCGTAAAATGGAGTGAAACTAATGTTTTAGCTTTGAAAAAATATGTTGTTAAGATTTTATAGAAGTCGTTACTTAGTATAACCCTACTGTAATTTTTAACAAGCGTAATGTAATTATAACTAACTTTAAATTTTAAAAATTTGAAAACAAACAAACAAACAAACAAACAAACAAACAAACAATTGAAATAAGGCGAAGCATCGTTTTATTTTTCATGAGCATTACATTTTGTATTATGCAATCGTGTAGTACAGAAGAAGCCTTAATGCAGAATGAGACCACCATTAAAACGGTGTCAAAACAAGAAGCGATTCAGTTTTTACAAAACAGTAATGGACTGAATGGTACTAAATCAAAAAGTACAAACGTTCCCTTAGTTTTTGATTTTGAAAGAATCACGCATGAAAAAACGTCGCATAAAGAGGCTTTAATAACAGTGATTCCTGCGCAATCTGATATAAAAGATAAGAAAACACGTGTAATATTGTGGAAAGTAGACAACACCATTGAATCAATTGTTTACAATGAGTATGCAAGTGAATCCTCTACTATAAATTCATTTACAGGCATCATCATTATGAAGAGACTAAATGGTGATTTTATTAGAGCTTACAAGTTAAAAAACAACAACTATGTAATTGATCTTCTTCCTATAAAAAAAGATGCAACAAGTAAATCTTCTAATTCATTTGGTGAAGAGCCTTTCGGTTTGCATGAAGTAATAGTTATCAATAACTTCAAAAAAACAAGTTATAATTTTGTACCTATGATAGATCGTAATAAATCAGTCTCAGATCTTGAGGATTATTATTGGTTAAAATCTGGTGGCGGTGGCGGGTATACCGGGGCTGAACCTGTGGTTGAAGAAGAGAAAACCCCCTGTGATCAAATAAAAGCACAAATTGACAATGTCGCAATTAAAGCAAAAATTGACGCTTTAAAAGGTAAAACTGCCGATAAGAATGAAGCTGGTATTGTTCAAAAAAAAGATGGTACTTTTATTGATCTGTTAGCCGCAACAAATTCTAATGAGTTAAACATGCCTAGTGGTACCAATTTTATTGGGAGTATGCATACTCATCAAGATCCTTATCCAAGTGGTAGGTTACGAGAAAATGGAACTCCAATCATGCTGGTACCAATACCGATTTTTTCACCCAAAGATGTTGTGCAATTTTTAGAGTTTTTAAACAACACTAAAAAAAATAATGCGCCAATTGAAGATGTTTATAATACAATGATTTCTAGTTCTGCTGTTTATCAGCTAAGATTTTCTGGTAACATTACTGATGTAAAAATAGATTTTGATATTTCAGTTTTAAATGATAAATACCTTAAAAGTATAAAAGATAATGGTAACGACAAGAAGTTAGGCTTTTTAAAGTTTTTAGAGGATAATATTGGTATTAAGGGAATAGATTTATATGAAATCAACAGTGATAACTCTACTATTAAAATAACACTAGATAACAATAAATTAAGTAATATACCATGCAAATAAAAACACAAAAAATAAAAAACATGAAAAATATAGTTATACTATTATTAATATCATTCAATTTACAATGTAAAGCTCAAACAATTATTCCTGTTGAAAAAGTAATTGATTACATGGTTTCAAGTACAAGTTTCCCTGCGGGTTCTTATATAAAAGATGTTAATCATAAATTAGATATTTTTACTGGTACTTGGAAAGGAGTGCATGGTGATAAAATATATTCTTTCACTATTTCAAAATTCACTGATATTCGTTCAAATATTAAAGAGGATATACTTATTATTCGTTATCTAATAACAAATACTAATGGATATATTTTGGAAGATACAAGATCTTTACCTGATCTCAACCCCTATCTTATTCAAGGATATTATTTAGAACAAACTACTTATGCATTAACTTACGGTGGTAAAAATGCAAAATGCGGACAAACAGGTACGATATTCATAGATTGGCTTAAAGGTAGTAATAAAACCAAAATGACTTTATTTCTTGAACCTGAACAAATTATAATTTCATCCGAGGAGTGTCCAAATGGCAGGGCAGCTCAAATTATCCCGCATGAACAAATTATTTTGAGTAAAGAATAAAATTTTTACACTTTTATTTAAACCTATTTTAGTAAAAGACAACCTGAGTAGTCCCCCGGCTGACGCGAACGTCCCGCTCGTGATGATTGCCATGAGTAGTCCTAAAATAGGTTGACAAGTTTTACAAATGAAAAAACCCTAGCTGGCGCGAGCGTCCCGCTCGTGATGATTACCAATTAGCACTATGATTGCAGTATGTGACAATAAGTCGTTTTTTTGAGAGGTATATTATGATTTAATTTGTGTTCACGAGCGGGACGCTCACGTCAGCTCCGAGAGCTCTGCAAAAGTCAATGCAAGATGTTATTGATAAATATGGAAGTAGTAGAACATCAGACTTAACGCTAATGCTATATTTTCAAGAAAGGTTAAAACATAATTATCCGTTGTATATTCCTGGAGGAAGAGTAAATTTTAATGCAACTGAAAATATTGTGGCAACTGAATATAAGACGAACCCATTTACAGCAGGAAATTGCAATTAACTATAATATGATCGATAAAATTTTAACCAATTTAGTATATCTTTTCTATCCTCAGAATATATGTGCTTATACTCAAAAAGAGGAATATTTTGTGACAGAGGAATATAAAAGATTAAAGGAGATAATTGTTGACTTTGATTCTGAAAAAAGCCAAATTTTCAGAACAAGTATAATTGATAGTTTTGGAAAAGATATAACATTAAAAAATTTTAAAGATTTATCTTTATTTGATTGGGAAGATAGATGTTTTACTTTTAATTTAAATATAATTGAGAATGGCGAACTCTATACAATATCAATATATTTAAGTGTCTTAATTCCTTATTATTTAATTAATGTTCAAAAAGGAATGATTGAATTATGGTTTTCAAAATCACAAATCGAAGAATTGGAGAAAGAGAAGAGAGAAACTAGGAAATTAACGGGGTTAATTTTGGATATTGAGACTATAATCGAAAATAAGTTTTTGTATAAAAAATTTCCTAAAGAATTATGTAACATTATAATTCCAAATGTTAGTTTTCAAGATTCAACATTTGGTCATTTTAATATGTTTAACGCATATTTTAATAACGTAATAATTAAAGACCATGAAAATTAAATTTTTTACATTTCTTGTAATTTGCGTGATAGCTTTTATATATTTTTACTTTTATCAGTATTATTTCAATTTTTGTATAGGAGATACTTTTTATTTAGTAAGTTATTTTTACATTCCTTTACTTGTTATTATTGTAAGTAGTGTTATTTATCTTGTGAAATTTTTAATATGGAAGTTAAAAAATTAAATAAACAATACTGAGATGTCTTTAACTTTGATGCCTGAAAAATTTCTTATGACAGAGGACAGTTGCCCAGGATTAATATTGGCAGAACAATTGCTGCCTGTAAATGGTATGGTGTTAACGAAACAGTGAAAACAAATTAAAAGTAGACTTTCGTACAAGTTTGTGTTTACGGGCGGGACTTTGAGTAGTCCTAAAATAGGTTGACAAGTTTGACAAATAAACAAAAAAAAGCCGCAAAACATCAATTTTGTGGCGTTTTTTAATGTAATAAAATACAACCTGTAGTTATCTCTATTTCCTAATAAGTATATAGATAAAGTAAATACCTATATTAATTTTTGCATGTAGAGAAAATTAGTATTTCAATATGAGGTTTTCAAGTTAACAAGGTGCAATACTACCCTATATGAATAAATTCAATACCTCAATAGGTTTATTAATTAACTTTAATGTGAAGAATATTTTTTATGAAAGCCAAAAAACTTTGGCAACGAGATGAATAGAAAAAACGATTTAAAAATACATTTAAATTTTAAAAAAACTAAATCAATAACTTATAATTAATCCGCTTTAGCTTATTAGATATACTCATTTTAAGTTTATATTTTAGAGACCCATTATTTAAAGTCTCTTGTGCGAATATGTATAGCGAAGCCTGATAAGCATTACCGTTGTATAAAGTCAATAAAAAAATCCATTTTAACAATTCAAAATCTTTTTACCACAACAATTTCCTCTTTTCTGTAGGTTTAAAAAATAGTTTTTATGTTCCTTGTCGGAAATATGAGTATTTTATCTAAAAAATAAAATGTGCTTTTTTTAGTTAAAATTTATCACACTTTTTGAGATAGAAATCACTATTTTAAATTCAAGTATAGAGATAAAAAAATCCATTTAAAAAATATAATAAATTGATTTACAGTAAATTAATTTACAAGAACTAAATCTTGAAAACGGTCATTTTAATCATATTTATTCTAGGCACCCAAGCATTTTTTACAATCTAATTATAACATACAATACTTGTTTACAGGTATTTAAGTATAATAGTGGTATTATTTTTTTATATACATTTGTGGATATAAACTTAATAATATGAAAAAAACACTACTTACACTTGTATTTATTTTTGCGTTATCAGTTGTAAACGCTCAAGAAACGCCTAAGGATTCTACCAAAGCTTGGACAAGAAAAGGAAACGTTTCTTTACTGTTTAGTCAATCTTCATACAATAAAGAATGGCTAGGTGGAGGAACCTCAAACATTGCTGGGAATTTTGGTTTGAACTACGATTTCAATTATAAAAAAAATGATGTCGTTTGGGATAATAAATTCATATTGGCATACGGATTAAGTAAAATAAAAGGTAACGAACGTACCGCTAAAACAGATGACCGTTTAGAAATTAATTCTTTGTGGGGTAAAAAAGCGTCTGGAAACTGGTTCTACTCGGCTTACTTTAATTTTAAGACTCAAATGGACACTGGTCTAGATAATAAAAGTGGACTTAGAATATCACATTTCTTTTCTCCAGCTTATTTCCAGATGGGTCCAGGTATGCTTTGGAAAAAGAACGAAAATTTAAGCGTTAATATTGCACCTGCTGCAGCAAAAGCCATATTTGTACACGATCATTTCACAGAATTTGGACCGTCATTTGGTGTGCTTCAAGGAGATAATTCTCGTTTTGAGTTTGGAGCTAGTGTTTCTGCTTACTACAAAGTAAATGTCATGACCAATGTGTCTATTGAAAACCGTTTGAATTTATATTCTAATTATCTTGATGATCCACAAAATGTTGATTTTGATTACCAATTGAATGTGGTGATGAAAATCAATAAGTACTTATCAGCAAATATTGCGGTACAAGCCATTTATGATGACAATGCCATAAGAGGCGTACAAGTAGGACAATTATTTGGTTTAGGTGTAAACTACGGGTTGTAATTGAACCCTATAATATAAAAACAGCCTTTTGGATATTTCTAAAAGGCTGTTTTTTTTTTTGCGCAACTAATCTTGGGCAGTATTAACAAATATAAAATGGTAGTGAGTTATTTTTAAGCTTTTGCCATTAATT
This sequence comes from Flavobacterium sp. CECT 9288, assembly GCF_918731615.1. Classification (NCBI taxonomy): domain Bacteria; kingdom Pseudomonadati; phylum Bacteroidota; class Flavobacteriia; order Flavobacteriales; family Flavobacteriaceae; genus Flavobacterium; species Flavobacterium sp. CECT 9288. The sequence continues at coordinate 3,338,151 of NZ_OU957226.1, forward strand.
ATTGATATAAAAAATAAGTTCTCCAAAACATTTCCCTAATTGAAAAATTACCATTACACACAGTAAAACAGCTAAAATCTTGTACTGCACTTGTATTTTTCCTTGTGCATTCATAGTGTTCAGCTTTTTTATTATTGTACTAATTTTAGTTTCTATTTCTTTCATTCTATTACTTTTAGAGTGTTTATTTGGGTTGAAAATAAAATCCTTCTTTTGCAAACTTCCTTTAACGCAGCTCGTCATCTTCAAAAATAATCCAATAAATATAACTGATTTTAACTACAAAAAAAGTTGGAAATTAAAATTCAGTTCGATGGAAACATTTATGTTTTTAAAAGTTGCTATCCATAGTGACCAAAATATCATTACAAACGCGCTATTAAGCTATATTGCCTGCTTACAACAACTTAGATTTTTATTTCAAAAGAATGTATCCTCGTACAAAATGAGAGATAAACAGACTAACAGTTGTGCTATTCAACTAAAATAGAGTTATTTAGTAAAATTAATAACAAAATAATGCTATATTCACAATCTATTAACCAAAAATAAACTAATATGACATTTAAACTTTTTAGATTAGTACTCGTAACCGCTATTGTGTTCACCTCCTGTAGCAGAGATGAAAGCGAAAACCAAACCGTTGCGGTAAATCCTTTGCAAAAAGATCCATTAACCACAACACAAATTAACACTACCATTAATCAAATTTTATCTTCAAACAAGCAGTTTCATTGGAGTGAAATGACGAGTCAAATGATTTGGAGTGCTGCTTTGCAAGGACAAAACTTAATCACAATTGGTTTTGGAAGTTCCGAAACAGATTTTGATAGAAGTAAATCATATAACAATCAAAAAATGCAAGAGGAATTACTGCAACTTATTTCTAAGTATGAAGGGAAAGAAATCAAGGATATTTTAGTTGCATCGGATGCCTATTTAAATCTTATGGATGTTGTAATCACCAAACAAGAAACCGTTATTGCCTTAAGACAAACCAAATTTGTTAGATACGTTGAGCCTGCTGATTACCGCTTTCTAGGCGAAACCTCTAAAAATCAAAATGGGAAAACAAGCTCTAGTACGAGTTCAGGTTGTGGATTTGAAGCTTCAACTTTAAACACGGCAGATTTTACTACAGTCACTCCTAATGCAAAGGTGCCTTGGGCATTTTACCAGCATAATATTCCATCGGCTTGGAATGTAAGCACCGGACGAGGAATTACAATAGGTGTTATAGATACTGGTACGTCACCAAACCAAACTTTACTAGGCTCTAGTTTTAACAACGGTTTATCAACTGGTCGTACTATTCAAAAATTTGGAACATTTGTAGATTCTATTTGGCCGTGGAGCAGCACCACAGATGGTCCTAGTGATTTATGCGGACACGGAACCAGCATGGCATCGGCTGCGGCTGCACCTAGAAATGATAAAGGATTGCCTGTTGGGGTTGCCTATAATGCCAACTTAATTACTTACAGAGCGGCAGAAAACGTATTACTGGAAGGCTACCACGAACAAAATGGCGTTAAAGATGCCTTTACTGGTTTAGGTAATAACCCGAATGTAAAAATTATATCTATGTCTATGGGATACATATTTTCGGTAGGAAAAATTTCTGATGGTGTAAAATACGCTCACAGCCGAGGCAAATTGATATTTTGCGCTGGAGGAACTTCTACAACATTCACCACTTTTGTTGGAGTTATTTTCCCAGCTTGGATGTCCGAAGCAGTAGCTGTAACTGGCGTTAAAGAAGGGACAACTTATCAAAAATGTGATGTTTGCCACACGGGAGATAAAATTGATTTTACCATTGCCATGCAAAGAGCAGCAGGAGGAAACACAGTTCCTGTAACAAGTTACTACGACAATCAATCTGATTATGTGGGAGGTTCATCAGTAGCTACTGCTACTACTGCAGGAATTGCAGCATTAGTTTGGGCCAAAAATCCAACTTGGACACGAGATCAAGTACTCACAAAAATGAAGCAATCCTCAAGATATTACCCAACAAAAAATCCTGATTTTGGTCACGGAAACATTGATGCTTTAAAAGCCGTTCAATAAACTGTAAAAAAATAAAACCACTTAATGCTGAAACGATTAAGTGGTTTTGTTTTATGTTCAATAATTTTGAATTTATAATAAAGTCGTAAGAGTAGTTTCTATGTCCTTCATTTCAGCTGATGTTATTTCGGGGGTTACAACTTTAATAACTCCATTTTTATCCAAAATTAGGCTTGTTGGATAGGCATCAATTTTAAGTTTTTCTATCTGTTTACCTGAATTAGTAATATGTTTATAATCAAACTTGTGCTTTTTTAAAAACACCTCAACAGCTGCCAAGTCATCAAAGGTAATGCTGATAAAGTTGACCTTATCTTTGAAGTTTTCTTTTAATTGATTTAATAGCGGAAGTTCTTCAATGCAAGGAGGGCATCTGGTGAACCAAAAATTAATGTAAGTTGGTTTTCCCTCTAGATAATCTTTCTTGAAATTTTTTTGGTCATTGTCAGCATATTGCTCAATTTGAAATTTTGTTCCAATAAACTTTTTTGTATCTCCCCAAGGATCAAAGCCGTCAGGCGTAACCGCCAAATCCGTAAGTCTTATGTAGTTTACAATGGAATCCTTTTTTTCAATAGTCTTTAAATTGACTTCTTCAAGTTTTCCGTTTTTCGCCTTATTGTCTTTGTAAACTTTGTAGTTGGTGTCGCTCATCATATCTTCTCCATTTACTACATAATATACTTTTTGAGCAAAACAATTTACATTAACAGTCAATAGTAATGCAATGGCAACTTTTAGTACGTTTTTCATATTGGTACGGGTTTTTAAGTTAGGGATATTGATTATAAATTATTTTGAATTAATATTTTTGAAAAACTTGTAACGACTTCTAGTTTAGTAGCTCCTTTACAATCTTAAACCTAGACCAACTTTTAATAGATTTACATTTGTATTGAATGCCGTTTTAGGAACTTCATTGCCGACATTTAATTTTACATAATCAAACTGAAGATCTAAAAATATTTTACTTGTAATGTCATAAGCAACTCCAAAATTTGCATTAATACCACTTTCTGTGTTATTTGAAGTTGAAACATCAAATCCATTATTAGTTCCAGTTGCTTTAAAAACCATAAAAGTATAACCAATACCAATAAATGGGCGTATTTTAGGTACTGATTCTATCTTCAATTCACTAAAAATTCTTGGTTGAATAAGATATGAATTAACTCTAAAATCCTGATCTCCGTTATTATCATTAGTATTATTTGATAAAATTCCGCCGTTTAAAGATGCACCAATATTAATGTTCTTTAACTCAGAAAATTTATATTTAGCTCCAATATCCACAATTCCACTGTAGTTTTTACTAATAAAATTTTGACCCATCGTTAGAGGATAATGCAATTCTAAACTAAGTTTTGAATCCTGCGAAAAAGATTTCATTGATAAGATAAAAATCAAAGTCAAAAGTAAATTTTGTTTCATATTGCAATTTTTAAATTTTGTTTTATGTTAGTTGGTTTAACATCTATTATTGAGCACACAAATATAGAAGATATGAACTACAAAAAAATTCATTTTGCTTTATATCTACTTATTTTTTGTTGTGTTTATTTTTTAAAATATGTTAATAAATTTCAAATTGAAATGATCCCTATTTCAATGAATCCTTTTTAACTTCCAATGTTTAACTATAAAATAGTTCCATATTCCTTTTTGTATTGTTATTTCAAGTTCATAATTTTTTGGATCGCGATTGTAGATTTCTTTATTCATTTCAGAACTAACATCAAAAGTTTCAGTTTGACCTTTAAAATCAAAACTTATATGAGGATTTCTATTCGTGTAAAAACTTGTGACTTTACAAATTACTACCTCAGCTGGATTTCTTTCTGCTTCATTCACATTTATATAATTCCAAATTACACTTGTGACTTGACCAAAGCTTAAATATGAAATTAAAACGCCTTGTAAAAAATAAAAACAAATCACATAAATTTTGAAATGTATTTCTTTAAAACTTATAAATTTTCTGACTAAGAATTCTTTTCTATAAATTCCAAAAAATAGCATTCCAATAATTATCGGTAATAAAAATATATAGATCACGTATCTGTAGTCACCTCCAATGGTTTTACTTTCAAAAAAACCTAAATTTATAACACAAAAAATCATAGCGAAAATTAAAAGAGGGTAATGTATTTGCTCTATTTTCTTTTCTCTGTTCTTGATTTTTCTCCTTTCACTTTTCTTTTGGGTTTGTTTATCTCTCACAAAATATTATAATAATGATTTACTTATTTAAATGTATTGAGTCACCAGTTTCTAAAACATTTACTGATACAACAAATCGAAATATTACCTCAGTAAATGTTAACTGTTTTTTTGTAATCATTTATAAAAATTATATACTCACAAATTGAAAAATCGTTAGTCCTGGCTTGCAACTAAAGCAAATCGCATCTCTTAGATTTCTCTTCTGAGCAATAACTGATACATGAAGCAAACCATCTAAAATATAAAATCATTTTTTTAGGCTGAACCTGAATGCTTTTTAGTTTTATTTGGATACCTTTTCTAAATTAACCTTTCTTAAAAATACAATTAAATCATCGACCGAATTTACAACTTTTTGAATTGTACCATTTTCATCAACAAAAAGATGTGTAGGATACTGACGAGCGCCCAAGTACTGCTCCATGTACTTCATATCCAGATTAGGAATAACGGCATAGTTAAAAGGCTTTTTTTAAGAAAATCAATTAACTCTTTTTTATTATCACTTGCCAAACTTAGGAATATGATATTCTTGTTTTGCTTAAATTTATCTACTAATTGATTTAGTTCGGGAAATTCTTGTACACAAGCTTTACAATGAATAAACCAACATTTTAGAATAATAATTTTACCCTTTGTTGATTTCTTGCTATACCCAACTCCGTTCAAATCAGTAAAGTTAAAATCGGGTAGACTCTTGCCTTCCATTTTATAATTTGAAATCTCAGATGAAACTGATTGCATAATTACGGAAACAATTTCAGGATATTTAACAGCAGGCATAAATAACTTATAAGTTGGAATACCGTCTTTTAAAGCTGTTTTTATAGTTATAAAATTACCAGTAAGTAACTTATCCAAAAATTGGGTCTTATTTAAAACTGTAGAATTTGTATCTAAAGCGATAAAGTCTTGTGCTAAATGAATATTATAATAATGGTAATTATACCATGTCATAAAATCCTTTAAGATATCTTCAGGTTTAGTATTATATAACAAATCCTCATTCTTGATATCATTATTTTTTAACTCTCGAATATATTTTTTTGAGGTTTGTTTACGACTATCATTACACGATAATGTGAATATGAGAGTGCCTAAAATTAATATCTTAATACTTCTTTTCATCTTATCATTTTATTTGCGAATTATTTACTCAATAGCGCCAAAAGTTCTACTTCTATCCCAATTTTACTACAAAACTTAACCCTATTTTCAGATTATTACTTGAGCGATAACGATAGCCGAAGTAAATAATCTCAGTTTCAAAGCCGATTGACCAAATCTGATTTAACTCTTATAACAATGCTTTTTACTTCGCATATTTATAAAATTTAAAGGATTTTTCTTTTAAATCAATTTTCACTATTCCACTTCTTATTCCAACGAATACATTTTTATCATCAACTACGGCAATTGAGTTAGGATATAAACCATTCCAAAATATTTTTTCAAAAACCAGCTCTTTTTTGAAATTCTGGATTGTAAAAAAACTACCATATGTAGCAACTAGAAATTTGTCTTTGTATATCGTAAATGCTTGAGGAGCATCTCCAAAATCCAAAAGCAGTTTAAATGTAAAACCTTTGTTTTTTCTTTCAAGTTCATATAGTGCACCTTCACTAGTACCCATATGAGCATATCCAAGAATGAAATAATTTTTGCCCTTATAATTGAAAATATATTTTACATTTCCTTTATTAATTTTTATTGTGTTCTTAGTTTTATCATCTGGTACAAAAATTAATTGACCCCCAAATTCTCCACCATCCATTCCCACAAGTGTTCCATCTTTAATTTTAAGTGAGCATTTATTCTTTTCTTTAGTTTTTTCAATTTCAATTTTTCCGTTGCGAAACTTTACACCAAATTCATTGTGAGAATTATTTAATTTATACCATTCCTCACTCTCAAATTTTGGTGGTATTGTTTCAATAAAATCTTTTGGGATAAATTGATTTTTTTGACAGAACCCTGTACAACAATGAATTAAAAAGATAAAAAAGAATACATATTTTGTTTTTAACTTCATATAATCTCTATTTTTTTGTAGTATTATGGACAACTAATACGTCACTTGCTGCAAATTCAACCAAATAACTCCAAATTTTGAATTAAAAGTTGGATGACATTTACGTTGTTTTGATTCTCAAATATATTAATTTTTTCTTACAAATAGTCTAAAAATCCTAAACATCAATAATTACCACCAAGCCCCGCATGAAGGATGGAAGCGGCATCCTTTTTATACATTTTAGGCTACTAGCATTTAAAAAGCTAGTAGCCTAAAATATATAAAAAGATATAGCGAACAGCCTGACGCAGCTGCAACGCTAGTGAAAGCTGGGGCATGCCCAAAAAAAATCCCTCTTGAAATTCAAAAGGGATGTGGTATAAGGTTGTGAAACGATTATTCTATTTCGGTTTCATGTTCTTGTTCCTCGTCTTTCTCGATGGCGTCATTGTAATCTGGATACAAAAACTTGTTGTATGGAAAACGGGTGATGTGTATCTGGCGCACAGACTCGTACACGCGTTCTCTGAATTCTTCGAAATTTTCTTTGTGTGTGGCCGATATAAACAGTGCATTTTGCTCTCCTACTCTACTCATCCAGGTGGCTTTCCATTCCTCTAGCGTGAAGTGTCTTGGGGTTTTTTCGGTCATCAAATCGTCCTCGTCAATGACTAGCGGTTTGTAAGCGTCAATTTTATTGAACACCATAATTACGGGTTTGTCATGTGCCTTGATATCTTGCAAGGTTTGATTTACCGACTCGATATGATCTTCAAAATCTGGGTGCGAAATATCTACTACGTGCAGCAATAAATCGGCCTCGCGTACCTCATCAAGTGTACTTTTGAAGGAATCAACCAACTGCGTAGGCAATTTTCTGATGAATCCTACGGTATCCGAAAGCAGGAAAGGTAAGTTTTTGATAACCACTTTGCGCACGGTAGTATCTAGCGTTGCAAAGAGTTTGTTCTCTACAAAAACATCACTTTTACCCACGGCATTCATCAAAGTAGATTTCCCAACATTGGTATACCCAACTAGCGCCACACGAACCATAGCACCACGGTTGCTGCGTTGCACGCCCATTTGTTTATCAATGGTTTTGATTTTGTCTTTGAGTAACGAGATGCGATCACGCACAATACGACGGTCGGTTTCAATCTCGGTTTCACCCGGTCCACGCATTCCAATTCCCCCTTTTTGGCGTTCTAAGTGCGTCCATAATCCTGACAAACGTGGCAACATATAAATACATTGCGCTAGTTCCACTTGGGTACGAGCATAAGATGTTTCGGCACGTTGTGCAAAAATATCTAGAATAAGGTGGGTACGGTCTAGAATTTTACATTCGGTGATAATCTTAGATATATTTTTTTGTTGCGACGGCGATAATTCGTCGTCAAAAACTAGGGTCGAAATCCCATTTTCTTTTACAAAAAGGTGAATTTCTTCTATTTTTCCGGTACCAACAAACGTTTTGGGATTAGGGCGCTCCATTTTTTGCGAAAAGCGCTTGATTACCTCTCCACCAGCGGTGTAGGTTAAAAACTCTAATTCGTCTAGGTATTCGTTTAACTTTTCTTCACTTTGATTTTGAGTTACGATACCAACTAAAGCGGTTTTTTCGAAATTGATTACTTCTTTTTCTAACATGTTATTGAATAAGCTACAAATTTACGGATTTGTAAGCGACTTATGAAGCTATGGGTTTATAAAAATGTATTTGCCGTGAATAATGATAGTTTTTTTGCGGTCAAGCCAAAAGGTAACTTTCCTAGAAAAGAAATTGGCATTCCTAAGAACATACTTTCACTCGAGTTTAGATTAAGCAAATTTGTACTTGAAATAATAAAAAAGAGATTACTTTTGTTTTTAAGGGTTTAAAAATTGTGATTGCGGCTGCGTTATGGCTTGCGACAAATTTTTAAACATAACATTAACTTGAAATACATTTTTAAAAATGAAGCAATTCTTTTTTACAACAGTTCTTTGTCTATGGTTTTTAGGCTCGGTACAAGCACAACAGTTGCAATCTCCAAACGGAAAAATGCTAATGGAATTTGCCTTACAAACCGATGGAACACCAACCTATACCTTAGCCTATAAAAATAAAGCGGTAATTAAAACCAGTAAATTGGGCCTTGAGTTGAAAAATGACAAGAAATCATTACTGAATGATTTTACGGTTGTTGACCAAAAAACAAGCACTGTAAACGAAAATTGGCAGCCTGTTTGGGGCGAAGTTGCCACCATAACAAATAATTACAACGAACTAGCAGTTACTTTAAACCAAAAAGAAACAGAACGTAAAATGATTATTCGTTTTCGTTTGTTCAATGACGGTTTGGGTTTTCGTTATGAATTTCCTTCGCAAAAAAACCTAACTTATTTTGTAATCAAAGAAGAAAGAAGCCAGTTTGCCATGACTGGCGATCATACTGCATTCTGGATTCCGGGCGATTATGATACACAAGAATATGATTTTACCACCTCTAAACTTTCTGAAATTAGAGGGTTGACAGAAAAAGCTACAACTGCAAATGTTTCTCAAAAATCATTTTCGAACACTGGAGTTCAAACTTCATTAATGCTAAAAACAACTGACGGATTGTACATCAATCTTCATGAGGCGGCGTTGATCAATTATTCTTGTATGCACTTGAACCTTGATGATAAAAATATGATTTTTGAATCGTGGTTAACTCCAGATGCAAAAGGTGATAAAGGCTATATGCAAGCGCCTCAACATTCGCCATGGAGAACCATCATTGTTAGTGATGATGCAAGAGAAATACTAGCCTCTAAAATGACATTGAACCTCAACGAGCCCAACAAAATTGAAGATACTTCTTGGATTAAGCCTGTGAAATACGTGGGTGTTTGGTGGGAAATGATTACTGGAAAAAGTTCTTGGGCTTACACCGATGAATTGCCGACTGTTCAATTGGGTGTTACTGATTTCTCAAAAGTAAAACCAAACGGAAAACATGGCGCCACCAATGCCAACGTAAAAAAATACATTGATTTTGCTGCTAAACATGGTTTTGACGGCGTGTTAGTTGAAGGATGGAACGAAGGTTGGGAAGACTGGTTTGGTCATTTAAAAGATTATGTTTTTGATTTTGTGACGCCTTATCCTGATTTTGATGTAAAAGGTTTGCAAGCGTATGCTAAAGAAAAAGGTGTGAAAATGATCATGCACCACGAAACTTCAGGTTCAGTGCGCAATTACGAACGCCACCTAGACAAAGCATACCAATTCATGAAAGATAACGGATACGATGCTGTAAAAAGTGGCTATGTTGGGGATATTATTGAAAACGGTGGCAATCATTACAACCAATTCATGATCAATCATTACCAATACGCCATTGAAAAAGCAGCCGATTATAAAATTATGGTGAATGCTCACGAAGCGGTACGACCAACAGGAATTGCGAGAACCTACCCTAACTTAATAGGTAACGAAGCAGCAAGAGGAACAGAATACCAATCTTTTGGAGGATCAAAGCCAAACCACGTAACGGTTTTACCATTTACACGCTTAATTGGCGGACCAATGGATTACACTCCCGGAATATTTGAAATGGACTTGAGCAAGTTGAATAAAGACAATAATTCTCATGTCAATAGTACACTTGCCAATCAGTTAGCTTTGTATGTGACTATGTACAGCCCGCTGCAAATGGCGGCTGATACACCAGAAAATTACGACCGTTTTCCAGATGCGTTTCAGTTTATTAAAGATGTGGCTGTAGATTGGTCTGATAGCAAATACCTTGAAGCAGAACCTGGACAATACGTTACTGTTGCACGTAAAGCCAAAGGAACAAACAACTGGTTTGTGGGTAATGTTAATGGCGAAACTCCTAGAACGGCAACACTAAAATTTGATTTTTTAGATAAAGGAAAAACCTATGAAGCTACTGTTTATGCTGATGCTAAAAACGCACATTATAAAACCAATCCTCAAGCCTATACTATTAAAAAAGTTAAAGTTACTAACGCTTCTAAACTAGATGTACTTGCTGCTCCGGGTGGTGGATATGCCATAAGTATTATAGAGATTAAATAGTAATCAAGTAATTATTAAATATGAAAAGGCTGTCTTGAGGGACAGCCTTTTGTGTATCAAGTTGTTTGCAGTTGCGTCGTTCTAGCGCTTGAGGAGTTCACGAACTTCGAAACCAATTTTTTTCTGTTAATGAGAAAAATTATTGCGAAATGTAAACGTGAATTTAGTACAAAATTTGCAATCTTGCCAAGCGCCTTTTAGCCGCAAGTTTTATTTTGTAATTCCGTAAATAGTTAGTACGATTATTAAAACAAAAATAAATAAACATACTTTTTGTCTCTTTTTATCTGATTCTTTTATCTTTTGATGATATTCAATTGCATTAAGCTCTGTTAAAAAATATCCTCTCCATGCATTATCAGGAATTGACATAATAAACTTTTCTTCACAAGTTTCACATTTATAACACATTATGAAATCAATTAGCTCATTTTCAACTTCATTTTTTGATTCCAATATTTTAATTTTTCCTAACCTACATTTTAAGTCTAAAACTTCCTCGAACTTTTCAAATTCAGTTTGTGAAGGAAAACTATAATATTGTTCTTCAAAGCAATCTTTACACATTTTAATTTTTCAATTTATTTGGTTTCAATATAATCATCAACATCATCATCTTGAAACCACTCTTTCATTTCAGGTAAAACAAGTTTTTGCATAAACTCGAAAAAATCTGAAAATTCTGATTCTATTATATTCCAACCTTTTACATTTTGTTGAAAAGAGGGATGAAAAACTATAATTTTTTCAGTCAATTTACCATTAACAATTTCAATGCCCGCAAATGTGTCAATATCTTGTCTGCGTCCAAAAGTTATTACTTGTCGATTTTGCTCACACTCAATTCTAAACTGTTCATTAATCGATGATTTTAGATTTATTTCAGTTTCAAAATTCCAAGGAAGGAATTTTGTCAAGTTTAGTTTAGCAAATCAATTGTAAGAGTTTGGTATTTCGTAATTCATTTTCGAATTGTTTTTTTAGTTACTACCGTTTAAACTTGCCGCTAACTTACTCATAACTATAGCTAATTTCAGTTTTTACAATTCCGTTTGATTCTATAAGAGAACACGATACTGGGAAATTTGAGGTGTTGTACTTGTACTTCCTTGTTTTTCCTAGGGCATCTACTGCGGTGGAACTAAAATTTAAAACATTGTTATTGCCAATAGATTCAAACTCAAATTCTTCTTCATGAAATGAAATAATAGGTACAATAACTTTAAAATGCGTTCCAAAAATATTTTGAACTAGCAAGGCGTTTACTGAATTTTTATCATCAAAGGTGAAGTTTTTTATTTGTTTGTCACCCAATAAATCTTTGTGGCGTATGGGGTTTTCTTTAAAATAAAGGTACTCTACTTTCTTAACAATTTGTTGGTTTCTGTCTCTTGTGGAACGTCTTATTATAATTCCGTTTTCAACTACATATTCTATATCGTCAACCACGGCTTGTTGCGAATTACTTTTTTTAGTAATTACCTTTACACGGGAGCCTTCATAAGCAATACTGACCGTTTTAGTCACTAATTCGCCATTTTCCTCGTACTTTTTGACAAACTTAATCAGCTGATCGTTATTATTGTACGTATAATTTATAACCTCTTTCCAGTTGCTGCCTACACGCTCTTTTACAGTCATGTCTAAGAGCTCTTTTGGGTTATAAAAAAAACTTTGAATCACATCAGATGTCTTGATGTTCAATAACTTTCCATCTTTAAAAGTGTAGTTTTTATGAATGATTTCACCGTCTTTTAAATTTTTGAAATTTGTCTTTACAGAGTGTATCGCTTTTAATTTAGTCTCAGTAGTACTGTTTTGACTGAACACTAGGCATGGCATAGCCATCATAAACAGGGCAATAAGGTAGGTCTTCATTTGTTTTTGTTTCAATTTGGGACCCCTAAAATACAAAAACCGATGATTCTTTTGTGTTTTGATTTATATTAACCCCTATATTTTGAAGAATTAAGAAACAAAAATGTAAAATGTAAAAAAAAAGAGAAACGTACAGTAGCAGGTTTCTCTTTTTCAGGACTAGACAATGGAAAGAAATTCTTAATTTATCGAGATCAACTTTACATCAAAAATCAGTACCGATCCTCCTGGAATAGGACCGTTTGAACTGCTTCCATAGCCCAAATGTGCAGGAATTAATAATATCCCGCTTCCACCTTTTTTGAAAAAAGGAATTCCTTCTGTCCAGCCTCTTATTACTTGGTTTAGACCAAAAGAAAGTCCCTCAGGTTTGCTTTCGTCAAACACAGATCCATTTGTAAAATATCCTTTGTAGGCTACCGTAACGTTTGAGGTTGCTTTTGGCTGATCACCAGTTCCAGGCTCATTAATCACATAGTACAATCCGGTACCTGTTTTTACGGCATTCAGTTTATTTTTAGCAATATAATCTACTATTTCTTTTTCGTTTTGAGCGGTGTAGTCAATAGGTTTTGCTATTTCATTGTCTCCTAAACAAGATACAAATAAAATAGAAATGAGGGCAAGTACTATAGATTTCATAGGTTTAAATTTGATTGTTGTTGCAAATATAGCAATTCAAGAATGAAATTTAAAAGAAATCATTTTTCACCAAAAACCTGTACATCATCAACTTGAAATGTTCCGTCAAGTGCTAAATTACGCCCTGACCCTGTATACTTAAAAGCAATATTAATTTTTCCTTTGTACGCTGATAAATCAATGGCGCCGCTACCTATAAATTGGTTCCACGGCGTAGCTTGTTTGGGCAAGTTTGCAGTTAGTCGGGTCCAAGTGGCGGTGGCAACATTCAACCCATCAAAATCAGTAGAGACATAAACCTCTAATGAATTTAGTGGTGAGTCAATATCCAATCGATGTTGTGCTGCTCTAAAAGTCAGTACCTCTTTTGTATGTTGATCCATATCAATTTTAGGCGTGACTAGCCATGCAATATTAGAGTTGACCCTAGTTCCTGATATACTAAACTCTGCAAAGCCGTTACCTGCATATAGCGCACCTTTCCAGAATAAAGAACCGGCTTGTACAAAATTACCCCAGCCTGGCAAACTTAAAGTGGAATTTTCTGGCACTTGATCAAAATTTTGAGAGAAAAAAGGAGTTGCTCTAGGAGCTGTTAATACAATATCTTTCTCTGAACGAGGCAATAACTGAAAATCATTTCCGTATTTAGTGAGTATGCCTCGAACTTTACCTCTTTTATCCGGAATTATTTTTGAGGAAAAATTAGCAAAACTACTCGTTCTTACATACACTTGATTTCCCATTTTATCATTCAAACCCCAGTTTGTAGCACCTCCTACATTATTCGACTCCTCAAAATAGCTGCGTCCGATGGCATTCTCAACAAACTGTACCTCCGTAAATTCTATCAAAGTGTTTAAATTTTCATCTTTAAGTAAAGCCTCCATCGTTCCTTTGCGTACAAGTTTTTCCACATTTACCGTCTCACAAGAAGCATGTAAAACTTTCTTATAGTCATTTTGAGATAATCTTCCCACACCTCCCTGATTGTACGAATTCACAAATATGTTCCCTATACGTACCCCGCCAAAATCTATATCTGTGTACAAATCCTTGAGCTTTATATACACTTTATTCCCTACTCTATACTCTATATACAAATTTGTAGCATCAACAGGAACGCTAAAACCTAGTGCTGGAGTTGTGGCTGTTGCCAAGGTTTGAAAAGATATTGATTTAAAAAAATTCCCAGATTCGTCACTAGAGACTACATAAGCCTCGATAATATCATCATACTTGTACTGCGTTACAATAGCATTTGCATTAGTATGAATATCCTTCACTAATTTGTTAGTGACTAAAGTAGGCTGGTTGCAGTTAAGTTTAGGTGCAGGCAATTCATCTGGCACGCAACCACTGTATAAAACCAGCAATAGAACTATAAAAAGATAGCGTTGACATTTCATGTGATTTGAATTAAAAATTGATATAAAGATTTACAAAATAAGTTCGGCCATAGCCATAAAAATATTTGGGTCCAAAAGAGGGTGTACCGCTACTAACATCTTGATTGATTTCTCTAAAATTAGCATTACGGGCTTGCTCAAATCCTCCTGTTTTATAGGTTGTATTGAGCACGTTATTGATACTTGCAAAAACACCTACATTTTTACCATAAATGATCCATGATTTCCCTCCTATAATATTTAGTAAGGTTACGGGATCAAACTTTTCTTGTCTTAATAATTGTGCTGCGCGTTCCTCTGTAGCTTCGGGAAAATTAAACCCATTAGCTGGATTTTTATAAAAAATTTCGGTTCTTAAAATAGGAGCTACATCAATGTAAGTGTTTGTTAAATAATTTACATTAGCACTTATCCACCAATACTTAGGGTCTCGATACTCCATTCCTAATGAATAGGCTCGTTGAGGCATTCCTGCTTGTTTGTAATTTTTAAGAGATGCTTTTCCAAAATCAAAAACAGGAGCATTATTTTCTGGGGTTGCTGCAGCATCATTTGTGAGTGTAACTTTTGGATTATTATCAAAGGTATACTGGCCCACTGCAGCAGCAAATGTGGTTTTTATGGTTTGAGTCAATTGGTATTCTAAACTCAACTCTGCACCTATATTTTTCTTGTTTAATTTGGTGAGCGTTTGACTTACAAAGGCATCTGTGTTTAAAAAACCTGCACCGTCATCAAAAATTCCTTCGGCATAAAAAAACGAAATTTGAGTAGCATTTCTTAACTTTGAAAAGTAAGCTGTTGCTCTAGCTTTCCATTTTGGGGAACGGTATACATAACTAGCATCAACGCTACTATTGGTTTCGCTTTCTATATCATTTACAATAGCGTTATTGAGTCTGGCATTGGCAAACGTATTTCTTAAAGTAGGCGCCTTTGTAGCGTGAGCTGCATTTAATACCAAAACTTGTTTACCCGAAATTTTGAAACTTAAACCCCCTTTAAATCCAAAGTTTTCAAAGGCTACTACGTCACTTTTGCCAAAAGAATTTGTCTCGTAAATACCGTTTTTGTACAAACCTTCTCGTTGATAGCTTGTTGCTGAAAATTGCTGTGCCAAATAAAAATCGACTTTATTGTAACTGAATTTAAACTGTGTAAAAGCATCTAAAACAGTGGCTAAAAAATTAAAATTATACCCGTATTTGTCTCCTACTCCTACTTGTCTGTTGGGATTGTTTAAATCAGATTGTGATTGATTCCCTTCATAAAAAGCATCGATATCATTAAAATAAGAACCTCCCAAAAGATCAACTAAAACCTGGGAATTATTAGATTTCATTTTCTTGAAAGAAGCTCCGGAGTTCATAAAAATATTTTCAGATAATGCCGCGCTAACATTTGTTGTTACTGACCCTGTTTCGGCCTGTACTTGATCTTCATATAAAACATACTTACTTCTTGTGGGTTCATAACCCGTAATATTTCCGTTTCCATCTAGAACAGTTGTTTGATTGGCTAGGTATAAAGATCTCCAGTCAAGTTGCGGATTAGCTAAAAAAGTGGCCTTGCTCTTTTCGGCATTATCAAAATCAGGAGTAAATGCACCTGAGAACTCACCTTCATCTGGTGCATATAGTGAGGTATAAAAACTAGGCAGCTTTCTATAGTTTGTTGGATCTGGACTATTGGCGTTTTGAAAATCAATGGTGCTGTTTGCGGTAGTCCCTATTTGATAAAAAATACTGGTGTTCCAGTTTGTTTTATCATTGATTTTAAAATAATGATTGAGCATAAAAATGGGTTCTTCAATAGTTTTAATACGAGCATTTCGTTTTTTACCCTCTTGAAAACCCCAGTAAGAATTGTATCTGGGATTGGTTAATTGCGTTACTTCATCAGTGTTTGGCGAATTTTTAGCTCTAGAATTTGGTGTGTAAAAAGCAGTAAGGTTAAGAGCATGCTGACTTCCTAACTTTTTTTCGAGACTTACAAAAAACGAATTCGAATCGTAATTTGTTCCTTCAAAATAGCCTTCTTGAGCCCAGCGTTTCCCTGCAGAAACCACATAGGCCCAACCCTTTTTACTCATACCAGACGCATGCGTAGCCATAGAGCGCCAATTGTAGTTTGTATTGGTTCCAGAAAATGTAATTCTTGTTCCGGGTCTATAAATAGAGGCTCGAGTATTTATTTCTTGTGTTCCAAGGATTCCTCCAAAAGCATAATCAGAAGGAGCGGTTCCTAAGGTAAATTCTTGATTGCGAAGAGCATCATTTAATCCGCCCCATTCACCCCATTGTGGTCTACCATCATATATCTTATTCATAGTTACCCCATTGATCATCATCGTGGAGTGTTCACTATCTAAACCACGTACTCTAAATCGAGCTTGTCCCCAGTTAAAAGCGGCAGCTTGTAGAAAAGCGTCCCGAGATGATTGCAGTAATCCTGAGGTACTTTCTGAGGAACTGTTATCATCATTAAAATCACTATCCATTAATGTGATAATGCTGCTTTGCAAGTCTAAAGATTGATCGTCTTGAAGGCTAATATTTCCCAAGTCTACCATTTTTCCGGCTGTTATCTCCAGCGGATATAAGCCATCTTTATAACCTTGACTGCGAACCAAAACCAAAATAGTCCCAGGTGGAACGCCCTCAAAAACAAACTTGCCTTCCTTGTCTGTGACTTGCATCAAGGATGTGTTTTGAACACTAACTACAACAAATGGAATGGGATTTTGAGTTTTTGAATCGATTATTTTACCAAAAAAACCAGTGCTTTCTTGTGCTTGAATGCCACTCCAAAAAAAGATAAAAAACAATAGGTAGTACAGTTTACTCATAAATTCAACATCAAATAATTTAAGGTCAAAAAAACAGTAATAATAATTCAGCCATTGCACGATCAACAGCTGAATTAAAATCATTACTAGTTATTATCCTTCTGTAGGACAACAACAAAAAAATTAAATGTGAATTTTGGAAACGTGGTATAAACTTTGAAAAACGCTACAGTTTGTGTGGTATTAGCAACTGGGCGACGTACTTATTATATTGATTGAAAGAATTATAATATTAAAAGTACTAAAAAAATATTAACATATTCATTTTTATCAAAAAAAATAATATTTTTTCTGATGAAAATAAATTCTTCTGTATAGCCCTGATGGGAGTAAGTATCCTTTCCTGTCCTTTTTTTAGGACAGGAAAGATACTGCGAACAGCAGGAATACTGTTGCTTAAAAAAAAATTAGACTGCTCCTAAGACATTATTTGATTGCTTTAATTCTTGAAACCATTACGGCAATCAAAAGTCCAAAAACACCTATAAATGCAAATGAAAAACGTAAACTAGACAACTCGGCTATGTATCCTATTATAGGTGGTCCCATTAAAAAACCAAGGAAACTTACGCTAGAAACGGTTGTTAAGGCTACACTTGGTGCAACATTAGGAGTTTTCCCGGCCACACTATAAACAGTAGGAATTATAGTTGAAACACCTAATCCTACAAACATAAACGCTATAGTTGCTGGTATCACATAAGGAAAAAATACAGCTGTAAAAAGCCCCGATGAAATGAGAATTCCGCTTACTTGTAATACTACCTTGCGTCCGAATTTTAAAATAATGGCATCTCCTATAAAGCGTCCGCTAGCCATCATGATCATAAATGAAGTATAACCCAAGATAACAAGCGGTCCTGGAGCTTTAATCACATCTTTGAAATAAACCCCACTCCAGTCAAACATCACACCTTCACTGGCCATGCAACAAAAGCCAATGACACCGAGCCATAGCAAGGAACTATCTGGTTTTGAAAATATTTTTTTCTGTTCTGTTTGTATCTTTTCTTTGGCTTTTATCAAATATTTAAAGTTAAATAGCATCATTAAAAGTACTAGCGCAGCTACAATTATAAAATGAATATAGGGCGTGAGTTGCAAGGACAACATGGCTAGACCTACTAATGCTCCTGTAAAACCTGCAAAACTCCACATGCCATGAAAGGAAGCCATGATGGTTCTCTTGAACAATCCTTCAGTATAAACGCCTTGTGTGTTGACCGCAATATTAGACAGGTTTCCAAAAATTCCAAAAACAAATAATCCTAATGACAATTGCCATGCGGCTGTAGCCAAACCTAAATTTGTCATGCTCACTACATACATGAATAATGCAACTATCAAAACTTTATGACTCCCAAAACGGGTGACTAGTTTACCCGAGAAAGGCATCACAATAAGTTGCCCTAGTGGCAAAGCAAACAAAATGGTTCCTAATGCTCCTTCGCTGAGATGCAACGACGTTTTGATATCTGGAATTCTACTGGCCCAGGTAGCAAAGCACAACCCCATCCCGAAGTAAAATACAGATACTGCCCAGCGTATGCGATTTAAATAAGAAACTTTTGCTTGTGTGTAACTCTTTTTTAGCTTGGCTTTAGTTCTTGTTTTTCCAAGAAATTGTAAGTCTATCAAAATGATTGTTTTTAATTTTAAGGCCAAAATTACAAAAAGCAATGATTGGCTGTGTTGAAACAACCTATTTGAAAAAAATTACAACGTTATTGTTTATAAATTCAAGTACATCAACATCGCTTATTGAAAATATAACGAACGTTTTAATTGATGAAATGAAAGTTAAAAAAGATTTACTACAAATCAATTACTCTTTTCTGGGCATTGCTTTGTAGTGCCGCTTCAATAATTTGAATGACCTGCACGCCCTCTTGTGCGGTGACTGGTTCTGGACTATTATTTACAATTGAATGGTACACGCCGTCAAAAAAATCAAAGTAATTACCTTGAAGCGTAGGTACAATTTCCCGAATAATTTCTCCATTAATTTCGGAATGTAACAAACCTTGTTTTTCAATTGGCTCCGTTCCCCAAGTTTCTAAATTTGGTTTGTATTCTAATTTTAGTTCGTCTTCCTGTACATCACCGCGCGGTTTTAAAAAAGACCCTTTTTCGCCATGAATAACATAAGCAGGATTGGCTTCCCGAACAAAAAATCCAGCTTTTAGACGCACTCTAAAATTAGCATAATAAAGCAACAGATCAATATAATCATCAACTAAGGAATATTCTCTCGTAATGCGGATATCAGCAAAAACCGAATTTGGCAAACCAAACAAACACAATGCTTGATCAATAATGTGAGGCCCTAAATCCTTGAGAATTCCTGATCCATCAGAAACTATTTCTTTGTGTAACTTTGGACTCAAAAGCGGATTGTACCGATCAAAATGAATCTCAGCCTCTACGATTTTACCCAATACTTTATCTGAAATAATTTGTTGAACGGTTTTAAAATCACTGTCCCAACGCCTATTTTGAAAAACAGACAATTTAACATTTTTATCTTTGGCAATAGCCATAAGCTCCTTTGCTTGAGCAACTGTTGTCGTAAAAGCTTTCTCTACAATAGCATGTTTTCCTGCCTCTAGCACTTGTTTTGCATATTGATAATGCGTGGCCACAGGCGTATTCACAACAACTAAATCTATATCATCTTGTAAAACCTCCGCTAGTGAAGCATAGCTTTTTAAAGCTGGGAAATCTTGGTGTAGTAATTTTTTACTGCGTTCCCAAGAACCAATAAGATCAAATCCTGGATGAAAATTTAAAAAAGGAGCATGAAATACTTTGCCTGACATTCCGTAAGACAATAAAGCTGTTTTTATTTTTTGCATAGTGTTTTTTTTGAAATTTATGCTACGGTTTTTTAAACATATAAGATTTTAAGATTTGTAATTCTAGCAACAACCTTAATTTTTTTTTAATTTCTTAATGGTTTAAAAAATATTGAAACACATAAGTCATATAAGTTCATATAAGATTCGTAAAACCAAAACTAGCAACTACCTTAACTTTTCTTAATTCCTTAATGGTTTAAAAAATATTGAAACACATAAGTCATATAAGTTCATATAAGATTCGTAAAACCAAAACTAGCAACTACCTTAACTTTTCTTAATTCCTTAATGGTTTAAAAAATATTGAAACACATAAGTCATATAAGTTCATATAAGATTCGTAAAACCAAAACTAGCAACTACCTTAACTTTTCTTAATTCCTTAATGGTTTAAAAAATATTGAAACATATAAGTCATATAAGATCTTCAAATAAATACGACAAAAGCGAACTATCAAAAACTTAATTTTCTTAATACCTTAATGGTTTAAAAAAAAAGAAAACTTATATGACTTATATGTTTCAAAACCTTACTGTTTCGCTCTAGCGTATTGTTTTGGCCATTCCATTTCGGCATCTAGCTCTTGGGCAAATCTCAAACCTAAATTAGGATCTCTCAAAGATTCTCGTGCTATAAAAACCAAATCAGCTTTTCCAGAGGCAATGATTTCCTCAGCTTGAGCAGCTTCCGTAATTAATCCTACCGCTCCCGTTTGAATTCTAGTTTCATTTTTTATGCTTTCGGCAAAAGGAACTTGATAGTTGGGTTCTATCGGAATTTGCTGGTGCGACACCAAACCTCCGGTTGAAACATCAATTAAATCAACTCCTTTTCCTTTTAAAATTTTAGAAAGTTGAACCGATTCTTCTAAGTTCCAGCCACCCTCAGCCCAGTCAGTTGCTGATATTCTTACAAAAAACGGTAAATAATCAGGCCATTCTGATTGTACCGCTTCAACAACTTCAAGCGTCAAGCGGATGCGGTTTTCAAAACTACCTCCATAAATATCAGTTCTAAAATTAGATAACGGAGATAAAAATTGATGCAATAAATACCCGTGAGCAGCATGTATTTCCATCACCTGAAAACCTGCTTGAACAGCTCTTTTTGTAGCAGATTTAAAATCTGAAATTACTTTTTGTATTCCTGCTTCATGAAGCTCAAGGGGAGCTTTCTCAGTATGATGGTAGGCAACTGGGCTTGGTGCTACAGTATCCCAACCTCCTTGTGAATCATCAAGTTTACGTCCTCCGTTCCAAGGTGATGCAGAGCTGGCTTTACGTCCGGCATGCGCCAATTGTATTCCAGGAACTGAATTTTGACTCACAATAAAAGTATTGATTTCTTTCATCTTCACAATTTGCTCGTCATTCCAGAGCCCTAAATCCTCTGGTGAGATTCTACCTTCTGCTGATACCGATGTGGCTTCTTGAATAATTAATCCTGCGCCTCCTATAGCGCGACTACCCAAATGTACCAGATGCCAATCATTAGCAAAACCGTCTTGGGCTGAATATTGACACATGGGTGATATTGCAATTCTATTTTTTAGCGTGATGCTTTTTATGGTAATAGGAGAAAATAATTTTGACGACATTATACGTGTTTTAAAGTGATATAAATCCTAAATAATGGGATTTAAGAAAGTAAAGTTAAGATTCAGCATTCAAAGTTCTATTTCAAATTAACATAATTAACAAACTTTTAAATTGCTCTGGAACAATTATTGTAAAATATACAAACAGAAAACCCTATTTTTGTGCATCATATTAAGAATCAAAATTAAAAAATGGATTTATTTATCAAGCTTTCTCAATTCTTATTGAGCTTATCCTTACTTATTGTACTTCACGAGTTAGGACATTTTATACCTGCAAAATTATTTAAAACTAGAGTCGAAAAATTCTACTTATTTTTTGATGTAAAATATTCCCTTATCAAAAAGAAAATTGGCGAAACCGAATATGGTATCGGTTGGTTGCCCCTTGGTGGCTATGTGAAAATTTCTGGAATGATTGATGAGAGTATGGACAAAGAACAAATGGCTTTGCCACCTCAACCATGGGAATTTCGATCTAAACCAGCTTGGCAACGATTAATCATTATGCTAGGTGGTGTTACTGTAAATTTCATTTTGGCTTTCATAATATATATAGGTATGGCATTTGCTTACGGTGATACTTATATTGCTAATGAAGACTTGAAAGACGGTTTACTTGTAGAAAATAAAACCATGCAAAAAGTAGGTTTTAAAACTGGAGACCACATTGTATCTGTTGATGGTGAAAAAATTATAAAATTTGACAATGATCTTACCATGAAAGTAATCATGGCAAAAGAAGTCATCATAAAAAGGGACACAACAGAACAAACTATCAATATGCCAAATGATTTTGTTGACCAATTATCAAAAGTTGAGAAAAAAAGTTTACTTGATATTAGAATGCCATTTGTGGTAGGACCTATTTCTGAAGGTTCTAAAAATACTGCTTTAATGCCAAAAGACATTATTGTTTCTGTAAATGGGCAAACTACCAAGTACTATGATCAAGCCAAAACAGTTTTTGAAAATAATAAAAACAAAACCGTAACAGCTTTAATCCTAAGAGACGAAAAAGAAATTAAATTACCTATTCAAATCAATTCTGAAGGAAAACTAGGAATAGGTATTGGAAGATTGGGAATGGATTCTTTAGAAAAACTGGGGTACTACAAAGTAAGCAAACAAGAATTTGGGCTATTAGAATCAATTCCTGTGGGTATAACTAGAGGAAAAGATCAATTAGTAGGATACGGAAAACAATTAAAAATGATTTTTAATCCAGAAACTAAAGCTTACAAACAAGTAGGTGGTTTCAAAGCTATATTTGATATTTTTCCAAAAACTTGGAGTTGGGAAATGTTCTGGACCATTACGGCTTTATTATCAATAATGCTTGGTGTAATGAACCTTTTGCCTATTCCAGCACTAGATGGTGGTCATGTGATGTTTTTATTATACGAAATTATTTCAGGTAAAAAACCTAGCGATAAATTCCTAGAGAACGCACAATTAGTTGGTTTTGTTTTACTTATAACACTATTACTATTTGCAAACGGAAACGACATTTACAAAGCAATTGTAGGCAAGTAAAAAAAATAAAAAAAAGTTTGAATTTTATTTGCAGAAACCAAATGTTAGCCTATCTTTGCAACCGCTTAGACAAACAAACAGAGTTACTCAAAAGCAAATAAATAAGACGTTCTTTAAAAAAATAAAAATATACAGTTTCCTCCTTAGCTCAGTTGGTTAGAGCATCTGACTGTTAATCAGAGGGTCCTTGGTTCGAGCCCAAGAGGGGGAGCTTTTAAAAAGCCATTCAAGAAATTGAGTGGCTTTTTTGTTTTATAATAGTTTTAGGAATTGGTTCGAGTCCGCCCCGGCGTAGGAGGGCTTTTAAAAGGACTTTACAGCAATGTAGACAATTTATATATTATAATAGTTTTGATTAAAATTAACGGCTTATAATAACTTTTAAATAGACCGTGTTTGAGTATTTTAAAAACTCTTTTTTAATCGGTTTAATAGTTTGTATTTCTTTAAAGTCGAAACAAAAAAAAGGAACCAAAATTTAAAATTTCAATCACTTCTTTTGGTGGGTGAAATGTTTTAATAATCCATTAGTAGGCCTCAAGCATATCGAAACTCACGCCCAGACAGAAAATGAAAGAAATAATTAAACTTTCAGACAAAGAAATTACAATCGACAGAAATGAGTTTCTGAAAGTAAAAGGGAGCATTGACACTAATTTGTATTATATCGAAAGCGGAAGTCTGAGAGTTTTTGTTTTAGATGATTATGAGGAACAAACTATTAGATTTGGTTACAAAGAAAATTTAATAGTTTCGCTAGATTCTTTTTTGACTGGAAAACCTTCTGACTTATATATTCAGGCAATTAAAAAAACTGTTTTAAAAGTCGTAACCAAACAACAAATTGACTTATTTTTAGAAAAAGAAAATAATAAAAATCTGTGGACAAAAATTTTAGAAAATTTAGTAGTTCAACAAATGGAACGAGAAATTGACATTTTGACAAATTCGCCAAAAGAACGATATGAAAGAGTTTTAAAAAGAAGCCCACAACTTTTTCAAGAAATTCCAAACAGACATATTGCAAATTATTTAAGAATGAGTGCCGAAACTTTATCAAGACTAAAAAAATGTTGACTTCAATCAAGATTTATGGTTAATACATTTTAAAACTTTGCATAAAATTTAAAATTATGCAATCAGAGAAATTAATACAAACACTTCAAGAACAGACGAGACAAATTATAAACCATGCAGAAGAACTCAAATCCTCTGATTTGAATACATTAACATGGAAAGAAAATGAAATTTCGTGGAGCATTTTGGAGTGTTTAGAACATTTGAACTTATATGGAGACTTTTATCTTCCTCAAATACAAAGTAAAATAGAAAATTCAACCACTAAAGCTGATATTGAATTTAGCAGTGGAATTTTAGGAAACTACTTTTCGAAAAGTATGTTGCCAAAAGAAAAATTGAATAAAATGAAAACATTTAAGGACAAAAATCCATTAAATGCAAACCTTGACAAAACGGTAATTGACGAATTTATAAATCAGCAAATCAATTTTTTGGACTTACTAAATCAATCAAGAAATGTGAGTTTAAACAAAATTAAAATTCAGACTTCAATTTCAGGTTTAATCAGACTAAAATTGGGTGACACTTTTCAGTTTTTTATTAATCATGTCATTAGACATTTAAACCAAATTGACAGAATACACCAAACAATGAAAAATATATAACAGCCAAAAATGTTATTCTTTAGGCTGGCTGAGGCATAAAATTCAACAGGAGTTTTTCATTTAAACTTTAGTATTAAATCCCCTTTTGTACTTTGATTTTCCACCCTAAGTCAAAACCCCAAAACGATAACCCTACAGCATTAAAACAAACTAGAGCTTGCATCATGCAACACAATCCATTTCTTGTCGCTATTGAGCTTAAAACTACCTATGTGCTCTTTGTTCCACTCATTAGGACCTATTAAGGACAGGAAATTCACTCCTTCGGCATCTCTGTATAAATGATAAATTTCACCTATCACAGGTTCAAAGGAAAATTTAGCACTATACACCAATTCATTCCACTCATACTCTTGCATTAACTTTTCATACTGTAATTTGAGTTCGTTAAACTTATTACCGAGCTCTTTGTTTACATTATCAATACCTCTACTTTTCCAGGAAACTACATCATCCACACGTATTGCTGGCGCACCTACATTTGTAGCATACGGCAATACATTAGCATTGAATCCTTTTTCTTGATTGTAAACAACGTTATCTGGTTTCTTATTTTCCATGTTTTTTATACTTTTCAACTCTTCAAATTACTATTATTGAAGGTTGTGTCTTATTATTTGGGGTACCAAAATAAATTTCAACACCTTTGTTTGTTTAATATTTTCTGTACAAAGTTAAACAAAAATCACAAACCTACCATGCAAAATTCAAACTTACCAAAAATAGTTACGAGCAATTAACGGTAACAAAAAAACACTATTAAATTCCTAGGATTTCAATAGTGTTTTCTATAAAATTTAAAAAATAATTTATCTTGCTGAAAGCCAACCTTCAGGATTATTATAAGTTGTGTTCTGAAGGATTAAGAATTTAATTATGGTTTTTCCCGTTTCCCCATTAGTACGTACCCTACCTATGCTTTGCTTGATACTTACTTTATCCCCTTTACTCACAGAAACGGAACTTAAATTTTGGTACACCGTAAAATAATCTCCGTGTTGTATCATAACAGCTTTATTAACTGGAGATATTACAATAACACTTGTTACTTCTCCACCAAAAACAGCTCTCGCATTTGCTCCTTTATCAGTTGTAATTTCAACTCCGCTATTGTGAATCGTTATGGTATTGAACATAGGATGCGTTTGATTTCCATATCCTAGTGATATGAACCCTTTCTCAACAGGATAAGGAAGTCTCCCTCTATTGGACCTAAAATTATCAGCAATTAATTTGGCCTCTGGGGTCAACTCAATTTTTGATGATGATACAGCCGCTTTAGATACTGGAGCACTAGGATTAGCTTTTGCTTTTTCTAGGGCTGCTTTTCTGTTGGCCTCGGCAATGGCTTCTCTAATTAACCTATTGATTTGCCTGTCAATAGTTCTGTACTCTTGTTGACGTTTTTTTATTTCTTGGGCAATCTTATTTTTGTCTTTTTTAATAGAATTCAATAACTTGAGTTGCTCTTGCTTTTCTTTTTCAAGAGACAAACGTTCCTTTTCATTCTCGGCAATCAACTTTTGTTTGGCCGTTTTTTGAATGTCTAATTTCTGATTGTAGTCTGCTAGTTTATCGGTTTTTGTTTTTATTTCTTCCCCTTGCATTTTTCTATAGCCTGTATACTGCTTCATATATTGCGCTCTTTTATACGCTTGAAGAAAATTTTCAGATGATAGTAAAAACATGGCTCTGCTTTCAGAAGAACGACTTTTGTAGGATTTGACAATCATTTTAGCGTAATCCTCTTTTAGGATTTTAAGTTCTTTTTTAAGCTTATTAATCTGAACTTGATTAATATACATGTCATTTTTAAGCAATTTAGTTTGCTTTTCGGTGGTATTAATTAGTTTCTCCTTGAGCTTAATT
The DNA here is from genome assembly GCF_918731615.1 of Flavobacterium sp. CECT 9288. NCBI lineage: Bacteria > Pseudomonadati > Bacteroidota > Flavobacteriia > Flavobacteriales > Flavobacteriaceae > Flavobacterium > Flavobacterium sp. CECT 9288. Next base: position 3,364,859 of record NZ_OU957226.1, read on the forward strand.
TTCGTACTCTGAATCACTACTACATTTACCGCAGATTTTTCTTTTTTCTTTACGGTTTGTAATAACTTTTCGTTTTCTTTTATTTCTTTTTGAATTTGAGCTTTGCGTTGTTCTAATTTTTCTTGCTGTGATTCTTGACTCCACAACAATGAAGACATACAAATACAAATTAGGCTTAGGATATATTTTGGCATGAGATAAAAAATATTTTTGCTAATTTACTTAATTAAAATTCTTTTGTACCCATTTGGTACACTATATGGAAAAGAAAGTTCCTCATTAAAGGAAACCGAATTGTATTCTAAATTGATTTCTGTACTTCCTTTTTTCTGAAAAGTATTGATCAGTAAGGCTGTAGGCAGTTTCATATTGTCATACTCTTTGTTTCCTAAATAGGCTACTTTTATCATACGCTCTTCTTTAGGTTGCGTAATTTCTTGTTTTTGAATTAAAAACTGATTGCTGTCTAAGAAAAATGATTTTTGTGTGTTTTCATTTGTTACAGCATCTAATCTATAGCTTTGATCCAAAATTGTTTCAGTGTATTTGCCTTTTCTCAAGTCATCAAGCGCCTGACCTAATAACAGGTTTTGAATTTTAGAATAATCTAAATCAGTTCCTAACCATTGGCTTAAGCTGCTAAAATCACCTTCAAAATAACTGTTGTTTATTTTCTCATAATAACTGACTGTAGTAGGAGTTATCAAGGCTTTGGCCATAGTGATTCCTAAAAAACGAATGCTTACTAAAATTTGCTCGTCTTTCTTAATTCTAATTTCGGCAGTTACATTTTGAGTTTGTTTGTCGTCACTATACCTAGCACTAGACTTGATGTACAGGGTTGAAAAATCGGTTTTGTTGTTGTAATGGTTTTCAATAATTTTTTTGGCCGTCATTACATTTGTCTCAGCAAGCGGCTCCTTTACTGTGGCTACTGCAACGGCCTTTGATTTACAAGAAACCATTACAAGCGCCAGTAAAACCAAATATATTCCTTTTTTCATTATTTTTTTTCTTTTAGTAATTGATTGGCTTTTGAGAAAAATAAATCCTTTTTCTTAAAATCACCCAGACCATTAAAGGCCTCACCTAGTTGTAAATTAAAGTTAATTTCTAATTCCTTATTTTCTACTACATAATCCATGCCCATTTCTAAATAGTCCTTTGCTTTCTTGAATTGTTTCAACTGGTTGTATGCTAAGCCGGCGTAAAAATAAAATTGTGCTTGTGACGGATAGGTTTCTATCAAAGATTCGGCTTTAGGTGCAAGGCTACTAAAATTTTTCTGCTCCACGTACGACTGAAACAAAAGTAAATTAGTCTCAAGGACATCACCCAATCCTCTTTGAGCTGATTTTTCATAATACAATACCGCCTTATCCCACTGCTTTTTGTTTTGAAAAAATTTACCAATTTCTTTGTTTACATCCACACTCGTATCATTATTAAACGTGGCGACTGCTTTTTCTAAATCAGGAGCGTACTGTGGATTTTCTTGTGTGAAAATTAAAAATTCATTTAAGATTCTATGCTTGATTTTTGAGTCAATTTTAGAACTTGCTAGAACCACATTCATTGCCTTAATGGCTTTTTGAGCATCATTGCCGTCAAGGTATGTTTTAAACAAACTGACTTGAGCCCACTCTGAATTTGGAATTGCTTTTTCTAACTTTTTTACAATTTCAAATGCTTTTGCATCTTCATTGTTCTTGGTATACAAAAAGATTAGGCTAATATAATTTGATTCCTGCTGCGGATATTTGACAATTTGTTCTTCTAGATTATTAATTTCTAGATTTTGATATTTTCCTTGTGCCAAGATCTGGCTTTTGTACAATTCTCTTCTATCTGTTTTTCCTACTGTTTCATTAAGTTCTTGAATCAGTGCCAATGCTTTTTCAAATTGATTGGTACCCATATAAAGTGACGTTAAATCTTCTTTATATTTAGGGTCAAATTCTATCAATTTATTAATTATTGTTATGCCTTGAGTAAAGTTTTTAGTTTCATAACTTACATCATACATCCCTATCCAATACCATCTGTTTTTAGGATCAAGCTTGGTAGCCGTTTCAAATGAGGTATAGGCACTTTGATAGTCTTTTAAGGCTAAATAATTTTTGCCCAGCTCAAAATAAACGGTTGCATCATTAGGTTTAAATTTATCAGCTTTTTCTAAAGCAACGATAGCTTTGTCATAATTCTCAATCCCTTTTTGAAGCAAAGATTCATAAAAAAGTTCTTGAAATTGATCTGTATCAAGCTTGATTTCTTCGGGTTCTGTTTGTGCGCATAGCAAAGCTGAATTGCATTGCAAAACCAATAATAAAAATAAAAAAGCGCTCTTTTTCATGCTGTTTTTTTTAATACTGAATCTTTGTTGTTTAACACCAATTACAAATACTAATATCCTTGCCGTATATTTATTTTAACATCTAAGTTTTCTAAAGGTTTGCAAACATCTTTAGCTAATTATTTTTATAACCATATAAGACACATAAGGTCATATAAGTTATTTAAAATTTATTCTCATAAAGCTTATAATTAATGAAAAAACTTAATTTTCTAAAATCTCTTAATGGTTTAAAAAACTGTTTTAAGAGTTCTTGTGAAACATATAAGGCATTTAAGTTTTCTAAAATTTATACTTCAAAAATAGTAAACATCTTTAGCTAATTATTTTTATAACCATATAAGACACATAAGGTCATATAAGTTATTTAAAATTTATTCTCATAAAGCTTATAATTTATGAAAAAACTTAATTTTCTAAAATCTCTTAATGGTTTAAAAAACTGTTTTAAGAGTTCTTGTGAAACATATAAGGCATTTAAGTTTTCTAAAATTTATACTTCAAAAATAGTAAACATCTTTAGCTAATTATTTTTATAACCATATAAGACACATAAGGTCATATAAGTTATTTAAAATTTATTCTCATAAAGCTTATAATTTATGAAAAAACTTAATTTTCTAAAATCTCTTAATGGTTTAAAAAACTGTTTTAAGAGTTCTTGTGAAACATATAAGGCATTTAAGTTTTCTAAAATTTATACTTCAAAAATAGTAAACATCTTTAGCTAATTATTTTTATAACCATATAAGACACATAAGGTCATATAAGTTATTTAAAATTTATTCTCATAAAGCTTATAATTTATGAAAAAACTTAATTTTCTAAAATCTCTTAATGGTTTAAAAAACTGTTTTAAGAGTTCTTGTGAAACATATAAGGCATTTAAGTTTTCTAAAATTTATATTTCAAAAATAGTAAACATCTTTAGCTAATTATTTTTATAACCATATAAGACACATAAGGTCATATAAGTTATTTAAAATTTATTCTCATAAAGCTTATAATTTATGAAAAAACTTAATTTTCTAAAATCTCTTAATGGTTTAAAAAACTGTTTTAAGAGTTCTTGTGAAACATATAAGGCATTTAAGTTTTCTAAAATTTATACTTCAAAAATAGTAAACATCTTTAGCTAATTATTCTTATAACCATATAAGACACATAAGGTCATATAAGTTATTTAAAATTTATTCTCATAAAGCTTATAATTTATGAAAAAACTTAATTTTCTAAAATCTCTTAATGGTTTAAAAAACTGTTTTAAGAGTTCTTGTGAAACATATAAGGCATTTAAGTTTTCTAAAATTTATACTTCAAAAATAGTAAACATCTTTAGCTAATTATTTTTATAACCATATAAGACACATAAGGTCATATAAGTTATTTAAAATTTATTCTCATAAAGCTTATAATTTATGAAAAAACTTAATTTTCTAAAATCTCTTAATGGTTTAAAAAACTGTTTTAAGAGTTCTTGTGAAACATATAAGGCATTTAAGTTTTCTAAAATTTATACTTCAAAAATAGTAAACATCTTTAGCTAATTATTCTTATAACCATATAAGACACATAAGGTCATTTAAGATTTCCGAAATTTATTCTCAAAAAGCTTAATTTTATTATATCTCTTAACGGTTAAAAAAACTGTTTTACGAGTTCTTTTGAAACATATAAGTCATATTAGGCTATCACAATTGAAACTAAAGCTTACATGACTTATATGTTGAAAAAAAGGACATTTTTTATTCTTACCATCTACAATGAATTGAACTTTTTTACTCTAAAACGGAGTAATCCCCAATACTGATGCTGGTAAAATTCCCGTCAAAACTAGCATGATTCCCAATCATGGCATTGTCTAAAACTGCATTTTTGATATGCGAATGCGTTTGTACTAAACTGTTTTTTACCGTACTATTTACCACATGACAACCGTCACCAAGAGAAACATTTGGACCAACAGTAGCATTAACTAACACAACGTTTTTACCAATATAACATGGTGGTATAATAGTTGCGTTTTCTAGTTTTACACTTTCATCAACTAAGGATTCACCATCATTATGTAAAAATCCTAACATTCTAGAATTGGTTTCTACAGTCACGTTTTTGTTACCGCAATCCATCCACTCCTCAACTTTACCAGGGACAAATTTCATGCCTTTGGCCATCATTTGTTTGATTCCGTCGTTGATTTGGTATTCGCCTCCGTGTATGATATTATTATCCAGTACCAACTGCAATTCGTTTTTAAGTACTGCGATATCTTTGAAATAGTAAATCCCGATAACCGCTAAGTCTGAAACAAAAGTGGATGGTTTTTCAACCAACTCAACGATTTCATTGTTGGCATTTAATTTTACCACACCAAAAGCTTCTGGTTGATCTACTTGTTTTACCCAAATTACACTATCAGCCTCTTTGTCTAAGTCAAAATCGGCACGAATTAAAGTATCTGCATAAGCAATTACCGCTGGTCCGCTCAAGGAGTCTTTAGCACACATAATGGCGTGACCAGTTCCTAAGGCTTCGTTTTGGTAATAAATGGTTCCTTTGGCACCTAGTTTTTGGGCTATGGCCAAAAGTTCTTCTTCCACTTTTTGACCAAAACTTTCATGAATGATAAAAGCTACTTCGTCAATATCTTGATTTAAAACTCCTGCGATATCTTCAACTAATCGATGTACGATAGGTTTGCCCGCAACAGGAATTAATGGTTTAGGAATGGTTAATGTATGTGGGCGAAGGCGTGATCCACGACCCGCCATAGGAACGATTATTTTCATATGAACCCCCTAACTACTACTAGGGGTGAGTAGGATTTAAATTTATATTGTTTCTATTTGTAATTATCAATTCCCCCTTCGGGGGTAAGGGGGCTTTATTTTACTCCCGTACTACCAAAACCGCCTTCACCTCTTGAAGTTTCTGTCAGTTCCTGAACTACAGTCCACTCGGCGCGTTCGTGCTTTGCGATAACTAATTGCGCTATGCGTTCCCCGTTTTGAATGGTAAAATCTTCATTGGATAAATTTACTAAAATTACTCCAATTTCTCCACGATAATCCGCATCTACAGTTCCGGGTGCGTTTAGTACGGTTACGCCATTTTTTGCGGCTAGTCCGCTACGTGGTCTTACTTGTGCTTCGTAACCAATAGGTAGTTCTATAAAAAGACCTGTTTTTACGATGGTTCGTTCTAGTGGCTTTAAGGTAATTGGGTCGGTTATATTGGCTCGTAAATCCATTCCTGCCGAGGCGATGGTTTCATAGCTAGGCAAGTCGTGTTGTGATTTGTTGATGATGTTGATATTCATAATGTATTTGTTTGAGCTAGTTTTCAGGATCAGATTGTCTTTTTTAGGAAGTACGCTTTTTTAGCCGTGACCGAAGTGGAAAGCCTTTTTTTATAAAATTGTATTTTTTTCGAGGGTGAAAAGAGCGACTGCAAGAAGCTCCTTTTGAGCCGTAGAAAAAAACAATTTTAGGAAAAAGCTTGAAACGAAGGGCGCGATAAGCTCCTAGAAAATTTGATACTACTTGGCTTTACGTTTAAGTATTTGGGTTAATAATTCTTTTTCGTTGTGGTATATAAAATAAAGGAACACCAGCAATAACGGGATTCCTACGAAATAATTCTCCCGGAATCCGTAAAATGAAATCGCTGAAAATCCGATTGAAATTATGAGATACATAAAAATTTTACGGCTGTCATACGGTATGGGGTAATATTTGTTTCCGAAATAGTAAGAGATGGTCATCATGCTACCATAAGCGGCTATGGTGGCTATGGCCGATCCGTAATAACTCATGGTTGGGATTAGCAGGCAATTGAGCGCTAGTGTGATGATGGCTCCTACGATTGAGATGTAAGCGCCTACATACGTTTTATCAATGAGTTTGTACCATACGGAAAGGTTGGTGTAAATGCCTAAGAAAAAATTAGCCAAAATAATTAAGGGCACTACTTTCATGGCTTCCCAATAAGACTCGTCCTGAATCATAATTAGTTTTAAAACATCGGCAAAAACGATAACGGAGAGTAATATGAACGACCCAAAAATGACAAAATATTTGGTTATTGTGGCATAGGTTTGTGGTGCATCTTTACTATCAGAATGGCTAAAAAAGAAAGGTTCGATACCTAAAGTGTAGGCAGTACGGTACAAGACCATAAACAAACCGAGTTTATAACAAGCGGAATATACTCCTACTTCTGCATCGGCAATGTTTGCTGGCAATAGTTCTCCCAATAAAATTTTGTCAAACTGATCGTTGATGGCAAATGCGAGTCCGGCTACCATAATAGGCATTCCGTATTGCATCATGCGTTTCCAAAGCTGGTAATCAAAATGCCATTTTAGTTTTAAATAATCAGGTGACAATACCACAAATGTGAGCAAACTTGCTACAATATTTGACACAAAAATATAGCCTATTTGATACTCTTCTTGGTATAATGTACTAAAAAAATGACCTGGATTTGACTCTGCCAAGTAAGGCAAATAAATCAAGAAGAACAAATTGAGCAAAAGATACACTGTAACGTTTCCTATTTTTATAACGGCGTACTGCAACGGTTTTTGTTGTACTCTTAACTTAGAAAAGGGAATGATTACTAGCGCATCTAGTACAAGAACCCAAATAGTATAGGTGATGTATTGAACATCTATATTTGACCAAAGGGCTAATTTATTGCGAAACAGTAGCGCTAAAAATAAAAAAGATAAGGAGGTCCAAAAGATAGATACTGAGGCAGTTTCTAAAACTGATTTTTTATCATTCTCTTTATTGTAAAACCTAAAAAAGCGGTTTCCATACCATAGGACAAAACAACATTAAAAATAATAAGCCAAGCAAAAATCATAGACACTTTACCAAACTCTTCTACAGGTAGGTATTTTGTGTACAAGGGTACTAAAAAAAAACTAAACATCCTGGGAATAACCGTGGCTAGACCGTAAATAGCTGTTTGTTTAAAAAGACTTTTATATAATCCCAAAATGGTATGTGTATTAAAATTAAAGCGACAAAAATAAGAAATTCTTTGCTGAAATTGCTTGCGGTAGGGTTTTGTTTTGGTCTACCACCCGCTTGATGTATAGCATTTCTAAAACGGTTCTTATTTAAGCTATTGCTGGATCACCACATTTTGTATTTTGTAAAAATACGTTTTGTGATTTAATTTATATTCTAAAACGGCTTGGTTAGGTTCTAGCTTAAATTGGGGTTGGTGTATTGCGGGTGCTTTATTGCCATATTCTTTGGCTGGATCTACGTCCAAAATAAAATCAGTGGGTGCTGCAGTAGCTTTCAAGATTCCTGTGAACGATAACTGTGAAGCACTTTGCAAAGCTGCGTGTTGCTTGTTATAATGAACTGAAATGAGTTGTAAGTTTGCTGACAATGGTTGATCAAACTCTATAAAAAAAGTGTTTTTTTGGACAAATGTTTTCCTTATTTGTTGAGGAAAGTGCGATTGAAAATCTGGATTTGTTCCACAAGAGATAAAACTACATACGAACATTATAAATAGGATATTTACAAAGCTTGTTTTCATACCAATGCGTTTTAGCTTAAACCATCTTCGTTAATAATTTTTAAAAAATGAAAGCCTTTAGGCGCGTATCCTTGATTGTAATAAAACCGATGTGCTGTAAAATTACCCGTAAATGCATCAAGTACAATCATGTTACAGCCTGTTTCTCTGGCTACTGCATCTACATAATCAGTCATTATTTTACCTATTCCTTTTGAACGATGATCTGGATGTACAATAAAATTGTCAATTTCTAAATATTTACCAGACCACAATTTTGTCCCAGACCACAATCCCGAAGTTCCCACACAAACACCATCTTCATAGACTGCTATTTGCCTGTAGTTGTGCGGAATCATCTCGGTGAGATACGCATCGTATTTTTCTAGGGTAAATGTTGGGTACAAAAAACGCATCACATCAATGTTAGCTAGCATTTCCTGTTTAGTAGTCAGTTCTTTAAGTTCTAATTTCATATTTGCTTTTCAAAAATGTAAAATTAGAGAAAAAGGAATGAGATTAAAAGTGATGATGGGACGAATATTTAAAAAATCAACGTTAAAAATTTTAAAATAAATAAGTGATATCTATAGCGTATCTCTTGAAATAACAGCTTATAGCTTGCATTTATTGTAAAAATTTTAATTATCATAAAGTAAATTTTACCGTAATGATTGAATAAATTATTAATTAAAATTAAAAAACTGCTACTTGTAAATCAAAACCTTGTTTAGTAAAAATAGCAGACTTTATTTCCTAATATTTGTGCTATGTTTCGCTGCTGCTATTTAAATAAACTATTTTAAGTGTATTTTTACCTAAACAGTAAGAAACATCCAGATGCAAGAAATTTTAAAAAATCAAATCGATAAAATTGTACCATTAACGGATGCTGAGTTTCAAGTGGTACTTTCTTATTTTTCAATAGGAAAGTACAAAAAACACCAATATATTCTGCAACAAGGAAACTCGGTTCCTTACGTTCATTTTGTTGTAAAAGGATTGCTCAGATCATTTTATTTAGACAAATCAGGCAAAAGTCATATTTTACAATTTGCAATGGAAGATTGGTGGATCACGGATAATCAAGGTTTTTATAACGAACAAAATGCTACGTTAAATATTGATTGTTTAGAGGATGCTCAAACATATTACATTTCGCTTGAAAACAGAACTAAATTATGTATCGAGCTACCGAAAATCGAATTCTTTTTTTTACAAAAAATGACGGCAGGTTCTATTGCCCTTCAAAATAGAGTTCTTTCATTAATGAGCAAAAATTCAGAGGAGCGCTATACCCAATTTATTCAATTATATCCAAACTTGATTCAGCGTCTTTCTAAAACTTTAGTAGCCTCCTACCTCGGAATTTCTCGCGAAACCTTAAGCAGACTCTCACATTAATGTGATCTATGTCACTTGTTTTATGTGATATAGATCCTTTGCTTTCCTAACTGTATTGCTGAATTTTGTACCTACAAATTTAAAAATACGAATATGAAAAATATAGCACTTGTAGTAGGAGCAACCGGAATAACGGGAAGCGCACTCTCTCAGCAACTAATAAACAAAGGTTGGACAACGTATGGATTAGCCCGCAACCCAAGCAAAGACATTACTGGATTGCAACCCGTAGTTGCAAATCTATTGGATCTTGACAGTTTAAAACTAGCTTTGCAAGATATAACGCCTACACACATATACATTACAACCTGGATGCGTCAAGATTCTGAACTCGAAAATATACGAGTAAACAGCTTAATGATTCGGAATTTATTAGATGTTTTATCTTCTAAAAAATCAGTGCAACACGTAGCTTTAGTAACAGGACTCAAACATTATCTGGGGCCATTTGAGGCTTACGCCAAAGAAGGTTTTTTGCCCGAAACTCCGTTTAGGGAAGAACAACCGCGTTTAGACATCGATAATTTTTATTACGCACAAGAAGATGAAGTCTATGCTGCTGCTGCTCGAGATGGATTTACGTGGAGCATTCACCGTCCGCATACAGTAATTGGAAAAGCAGTAGGAAACCTAATGAACTTGGGTACAACACTTGCTGTCTATGCTAGTATTTGCAAAGCAATTGGCAAACCATTTCAATGGCCAGGTTCAGAGGCACAATGGAACGGACTTTCAGATGTAACCGATGCTGAAGTATTAGCAGCACATTTAATTTGGGCTTCTACAACTGAGCAGGCATTTAACGAAGCTTTCAATGTAGTCAATGGCGACTTTTTTCGATGGAAATGGCTTTGGAAAAAAATAGGAGATTCATTTGGACTCGAAGTAAAAGGATATGATGGAACTATGCATCCTCTGGAACAACAAATGCAACAAGATAGCGAAGTTTGGAAAAAAATCGCTACTGATAATGGGCTTAAAGCAATGGATCTTAACCAACTTGCTTCGCCTTGGCATACTGATCTTGACTTAGGACGACCTATAGAAGTAAATACAGATATGTCTAAAAGTAGAAAACTAGGTTTTCTCGTTTTTAAAAATACCGAAGATTGCTTCTATGAACTTTTTGCAAAACTTCGTTCGGAACGTTTGATACCTTAGTTTGTAGATACCGATTTTACACTTCTAATCTAAAAAAGGGATTTGAAAGAGTACATTAACTCCCTCCAAAAAGCTAGACACTATTTGGGGGTATTTTTTTGGAAAAAAGTCAAATAAAATAGACAGGAGTTATAAATTCTTTATTTTTTACTCACTTTTTCTGCGAGTTGCATCGCGTTATAGATATTTAATACTTTCCCTGATTTAGAGAGTTCAGAAAATTTAGCTTTTTTACCCTCACCACCAGGGATCAAAACTTCAATTTCGTAAGCAGTTCCGGATTCCAGAATAATTTGTTTCACTTCCTTAGCTGTAAGTTTAGGAAAATACGACCAAATCAAAGCCGCTGTTCCAGAAACCATAGGTGTAGCAAGTGAAGTTCCTGAATCATACACATAACTATTTCCTGCAGTTGTTGTATAAATTTTATCTCCAGGAGCAAATAAATCCACATTTTTTTTGCCATAATTAGAGAATTCAGACACAAAATTACTATCTATTTTTTGAGATATTGAACCCACTGTTATAAAATTTTCTACAACTTCATCTGGGTTTTCATAATCAACATCACTAGGATAATATGGATTTTCATCAACATTAAAACTATTGTTCCCTGCAGCATGAACCAGCAAAACATCATGCTTTTCGGCATATTTATAAGCGTCTATTACCCATTTTTTATGCAAAGAAAATTCTTTTCCAAAAGACATGTTGATGACTTTCGCTCCATTATCAACCGCATAATAAATTGCCATTGCAATATCCTTATCGTGTTCATCGCCAGAGTAAGAAATATTTAAAGGCATTATCTTTACCATTTCTGAAATTCCATTAATTCCAAAATCATTATTTCTATTTGCTGCTATAATTCCTGAAACCTTTGTGCAATGATCTTGAATTTTTCTATGACCAACTTTGTTGTTACTAACTAAATTATTACCATAACCTTTTTGTAGATCATAAGCATTGTCCCCTAGAGCTTCACGTTCATTAAAATTTAAGTTCAAATTTTTGTTAACTATCGAATCTACCTGTATTTTAGTCTCTATAATATCTTCTAAAGTATTTTCGTTTAAATCAAATTTTCGCTTCAAAAAACCAACCATTGCTCCTATATCATAGTCCTTGTCCTCTCTTCTTTGTCTATATGTTTTATCATTTATTTTATATTTATTGTAAAGACTATCTAATTGCTTATAAGTATAGTCCTCTTTCGGAAAATAATGCTTTAAACTATCTCTAGCTATTGGATAAGTTAAAATACTATATTTTTGATTTTCTAACCAGTTTTTATAATCAGCATTCCGAGTCTCAAATAATTGCAATGCTCTCTGATATTCTCTATAATCATAAAGTTCATTTGATGCTATCTGATTCTCCTTTTTATCTTTAAATCTAGAATTCCATTCTCTTATGATTCTTACAAATTCAAAATTCCCCCAAACTATGTAGCCACCACTTTTAGTACCAGCAAAATTCCAACCGTTTACATCGTCAACATAACCGTTATTGTCATCGTCAATACCATTATTATTTATTTCTTTTGTATTAGTCCAAATTTGACCCAATAAATCTTCGTGTTTTAAATCGATTTGAGTATCAATAACGGCTACAATTATATCCTTCTTTTTTTGCTTTGTGGTATTTTGACCATACCATTTATTTAGAGAAATTCCAGGTATACCGTCTTGCAAGTAATCTTTCTGAAACCAATTATTTAATAAACTATCCTTCGTTGTAGTGATTGAATGATCCCTTGTGGCGTTCTCTTGAGAAAAACAGCTTACAAAATTTGCAATAAAAACAAAACAAGTAAAATAAAAAAGCGGCAATGATTTCATAGTTAAGGTAATTTTAATGGTTCAAATGTATTAAAGTTGAACGATTCCTTTAAATAGAAATGTAAAGTTGTTACTGGAATTCCGTGAATTCCGCTATCTAAAATTCTATTTGCTTATTTTAAGACTTTTAACTAGCTCTCGTTTTACTCAACTCTTTGATAAAAAAACTAGGTTTGATTTTATACTTTTTATAAAAAGCAGCCGAAAAGGCTTCCGCCGAATTAAAACCAAACTCACTTGCTAAGGAAGCTATGGTATAATTTTGTAAAACAGGTTGTGTTTGCAATTGCAAAACTGCTTCATTTACTCGGAGCTCATTAATATATTGTACAAACGTTTTTCCTTTTTGTTCATTAATAACTTTAGACAAATATTTAGTGTTGGTGTTGAGTTGTAAAGCCAGTTTTTGAATAGAAATTGTGTTTTCAATAAAGCCTTTATCGTTTTCAAACCCTGTTAATTTTTCCAGTAATTCAAGTACAATTTCATTTGATAAACTCTGTTGTACTTGATTTTCTTTTCCATCAGGCGTGGTAAGCTGCGTTTCTAAAACAGTACTGTTTTCTTCAATAGATATGGCTGGATTCAGAATTGCTTCAAATCGATTTTGATGTTGTTTTTTTAAGTAAAATTGGTAGGCAATCAATCCTACAACACCCGCAACTAAAAGTACAATCCATATATATGAAGCAGACTGCTTTTTTTCCAAAGATTGTATTAAGGACTCTTTTTCTGCAATTAAGTGCGGGGTATCGTACTCATTGCGCAAAACTTTACTCAAGTGTTTATAATTTTTTTGCAACACACTATCTATTTCCATGTAGGTTGTTAAGTATCTTAGTTGATTCTGTTTATCTCCAGTCTGCTTGTAATACTCAATCAAATAAGAATAACCTCCTACAAATTCCGGTGTAATTTTTTTTCTAACGCGGTACATAGAATCCACTTTTATAAAATTTTGAACCGCTAATAATTTATCTCCTAAACCTGCATAAGATTTCCCTAAATAAAAATACGAAGCTAAAACATTTCCTGTATTTTTAACTTTGATTAAACCAGGTAATGCTTTATTGATACTATCTAGAGCAGCTCTAAAATTTCTTTTATCTACCTGATTGGCTCCTTCATTCAAAGTAAACATTAACTGTAATTCGTTGTTTTTAGTAATTGTCGCTTCTTTATAACCCAAAGCATTATAATAGGAAGTAGAATCAGAATGCTTTAAAGACTTATGGCAATCTGCTAATCCAAATATGGTGTTTTGGTAATAATAAGAGTAGTAATCCCCTCGATAATCTTTCGTTTTGTAATATTTATAGTTTTCATGGTACAATTGTAAGGCTTCCTCAACTTCTCCCATTTCTTCTGATTTCGTAGTTCCAATATAGTCACGAACCATATAATAATAATCAATATTTGTTTTTAAAGCTACTTGTTCTGCCAAGTTAAAATTTAGTAACGCTTCATCAAATTTTCGTAAATCCACTAATAAGCCCGCTTTTTCGCAATAAGCCGCAGCAGGAAAAAATTTATTCGGTTCTATTTTTGAATATTTTATTACACTATCTAGATATTGAATCGCTTTGAGTGGTTGATCTTCATAATAAAGAATGGCGTATAAATAATAGCCTCTAGCTTTTCGGATTGCTTTATTCTCTTTTTTAGCTTTATCTAGATAAACTTTAGCCCACGCTAATTGCCTTTTAGCATCCCCTTAGTCTTTAAAATAATTATTGTCTATAGTATCGTATGGCAATAAAGATTTGTCAGATAATGTTTGTGACCATAAAAAGAAAGGAAACAGTCCCAAAAGCACTATTTTTAAAAATTGTTGGTTAGTCATTGTAGTTTGGTTTAGCACAAAAGTAGATTATATAAATTAAAATGCTGTAAAAAACTACATTTCTAGGTTATTTGTATTGTCTTGATTTTCATTATTTTAAAAATATAACTTATCGGAATTCCGTGAATTCCGATAACAAGAATTTGCACATCGTCAACAACAATCCTAGTTTTGGCCTCAGAAATGAAAAGCATTAAAAAATAAAACGATAGTCAAAAAATATAAGCTTTATCAAAAAAAGGGAATAATTCAGCTGGTAGGTAACCCTTAAAAAAAATACAGAGCATGGAGTTTATAAAGCTACAATCTCCATTAAAAAATGAGCATAAAAGTTCTCGAGAAACTTTTTTAAAAAAAGAATTTAAAAAATGAATTTAAAACCATTTTTAGATCAACTAAATAGTGCAAAAGTAAAAACTATAAAAGAACCGACTTTTACTGCACTTTTTGTGCTTATTGCTGCATCAGTTGAGATAATTTCTGATTGGGCCAATTTTATGGCTGGACTAATGGGAACACTACCTAACAATCACTAAAAAATGAAACTAACCAAAAACTTTTATTTATTCTTTGGAATTTTCTTTACCATAAACTTAATTTATTCCTTAATTGAGATCAGAGACACCTACAAATTATTCTCTTTCCCAGTTAATATCTGGATATACAGAGGCTATAGATTCTTTATTCCTGCAGTGTTTATAATGATATATTTTAAAATGAGAGCCAACGATTTGACAAAACTAAATCGATATATTTAAGTTCTGACCTCAAGAACCTACTACCTACAAAATTTGTTTGAAAAGTATACTTTTCAGTTCCTATTAGTTTACTTAAGTTTAAAAGCCCACAACTAATGAAATACTTTATTACTCAAACGTTACAAAATACAATTCTAATTGTGTTCATTTTACTTATACGAAATTTTTTTAAAGATGAAAAAAACATCGTCATCTACAAACTATTGGACACAGAACAAATCTTTTTAATACTCTTTTTTTCAGTAGCACTAGCAAGCTATGAAACATACAAAAGGAAGCAATCAGACTCAAAAAAGGAACTGAATCCATAAACTTCATTTTAGATCTATCATAAATGACCCTATAGACTTTGAAGTTAAATTATATTTTATACCTTAAAATTCGTATAGAAATACTTCGTTTTTCACATCTAAAGAATACTAATAAGATCATCATAAAAATACTATAACTAAAAATCAAATAAAATGATCACACTTCTACTGAAAATAATCATACTATACTGGAAACTAGTCGAGAATTTTATTACAGAAACTTTAGGTTAAATAACGAATTGGCATACTATTTGAAATAAAATTATAGCTATTTCAGTACAAAAAAAATGAAAAAATACATCTACTTTTTGATATGCTTCGCCATATTCACTACAACATCTTACGCCCAAAAAAAAGGTAAAACGGCTTTACCTGAAATTGAAAAAACAGTAAGTACAAATCCCTGGCAAAATATAAAAACAATAAAATATTCTTGGTTAGAGACTATAGATAAAAAACAAATTGACTCCATTATGGGTACGTCCCTAGTCATAACAAGTACAGAAAAACCAGTTAAAACATTCAAAAAGAAAAGCTAACCACAAAAAAAAGAGCCAACATAATGTTGGCTCTTTTTTTATGTGCGTAATAATTACTATCCTTTTAAAGCTTCTGCTCCACCTACAATCTCTAAGATTTCATTGGTAATTGCAGCTTGACGTGCTTTATTATAAGTCAATTTCAATTGATTTCTCAATTCCGTTGCATTATCAGTTGCTTTGTGCATTGCAGTCATACGTGCTCCATGTTCAGAGGCAAAAGAATCACGAATACCTTTATACAATTGAGTTTTTAATGATTTAGGAATCAAGGTCAAAACAATTTCTTCTTTTGATGGTTCAAAAATATAATCACCAGCAGCTTCAGCAGCATTAGCCTTTAAAGATGCTAACGGCAAGAATTGCTCTGTTTGAACAATTTGTGTAGCAGCATTCTTAAACTGGTTGTAGATCAACTCAATCTTATCATACTCACCAGCCACAAACTTTTCCATTAACTCATCAGCAATTTTTGCTACCTTGTCAAAAGTAAGATCATCAAATACAGTACTTTGATTGCCTACAACGTTTAAAGTTTTGCTCAATACATCGTTACCTTTTTTACCAATAGCAAAAACATCTACTTGTTTTCCTGCATAGAATTCAGCACGATTTTTCGCTTCTTTTATGGCGTTAGTATTAAAAGCTCCAGCTAAACCTCTATTTGAAGTTACAACAACTAATAATACTTTTTTAATCTCACGTTGTGTGGTATATTCACCACCAGCATCACCTTCTAAAGTAGCAGAAAGATTTTGTAGCAGTTCTGTCAATTTTTCGGCATAAGGGCGCATAGCTGTGATTGCATCTTGTGCTTTCTTTAGCTTTGCTGCAGAAACCATTTTCATTGCAGATGTTATTTGCATCGTAGATGAAACGGAAGTAATTCTATTACGGATTTCCTTTAAATTTGCCATTTTGTGTATAGTGAAATGTGAATCGTAAAAAGTGAACAGTTATACTATTCACTTTTCACTTTTCACTAAATTAGTTATATTTTGCTGATAATTCTTTTGCAACAGTTTCAATTACATCTGTAATTTCGTCAGTCAATTTTCCTGCTTTCAACGCATCAAGAGTTCCTCTGTGTTTAGCGTTTAAGAATTCTAAGAAATCTTTCTCAAATTCTCTAACTTTAGAAACAGGTACGTTTTTCAACAAGTTTTTTGATCCTGCATAAATAATAGCAACTTGATCTTCTACAGTATAAGGATCATTCAAACCTTGTTTCAAGATTTCAACGTTTCTTTTTCCTTTTTCAATTACGTTTAAAGTAACAGCATCAAGATCAGAACCAAATTTAGCAAACGCTTCCAATTCACGGAATTGTGCTTGGTCTAACTTTAAAGTACCCGCCACTTTTTTCATTGATTTAATTTGTGCATTTCCTCCAACACGAGATACCGAGATACCTACGTTAATCGCTGGACGAACCCCAGAGTTAAACAAATCTCCATCTAAGAAAATTTGACCATCAGTAATAGAAATTACGTTTGTTGGGATGTATGCAGAAACGTCACCAGCTTGAGTTTCAATAATTGGTAAAGCAGTTAATGAACCACCACCTTTTACAATTGATTTCAATGAATCTGGTAAATCATTCATGTTTTTAGCAATTCCATCATCAGCAATTACTTTACAAGCACGCTCTAATAAACGGCTGTGTAAGTAGAAAACGTCTCCAGGATAAGCCTCACGTCCCGGTGGTCTTCTTAATAAAAGAGAAACCTCACGGTAAGCAACCGCTTGTTTAGATAAATCATCATAAACAATTAAAGCCGGACGACCTGAATCTCTAAAATATTCTCCAATTGCAGCACCTGCAAAAGGAGCATATACTTGCATTGGAGCTGGATCAGATGCATTTGCAGCAACAATCACAGTATACGCCATAGCACCTTTTTCTTCTAACATCTTAGCAATTCCTGCTACAGTAGAAGCTTTTTGTCCAATAGCTACGTAGATACAAAATACTGGTTTTCCAGCATCGTAAAATTCTTTTTGATTTAAAATGGTGTCAATACAAACTGTTGATTTACCTGTTTGACGATCACCAATAACAAGCTCACGTTGTCCACGACCTACTGGAATCATTGCATCTACTGCTTTAATACCTGTTTGTAATGGCTCAGTAACTGGCTGACGGAAAACTACTCCAGGAGCTTTTCTTTCTAATGGCATCTCGTATAAGTCTCCACCTATTGGTCCTTTTCCATCAATTGGAAAACCAAGTGTGTTTACTACACGTCCTACCATTTGTTCTCCTACTTTAAGAGAAGCTATACGTTGTGTTCTTTTTGCAGTAGATCCTTCTTTGATTCCTGTAGATGGTCCTAAAAGTACCACACCCACATTGTCTTCTTCAAGGTTCAATACAATAGCTTCAAGTCCGTTTTCAAATTCAACTAACTCACCATATTGCACATTTGAAAGCCCGTAAATACGAGCAATACCGTCTCCAACTTGAAGTACAGTTCCTACTTCCTCTAGTGTAGCACCAGATTCAAAACCTTCTACTTGCTTTCTTAATATTGCTGAAATTTCAGCAGGTTTAATTTCCGCCATAATAATTATTTTTACCTATTTTTTTATATTGATTTAGAATATAAATCAACTAAATCTTTTAAACCATTAATATTACTGTAATCAATTTTTTCTATGTCAGTACTAGATACAGAACCACCGATATACTCTTTTAACTTAGTAAAAAACTTCTCTTCTTTACCTTTTTTAATTAGGATTTGAAAACCTTTTTCCTGTGATGGTATTTTAATTACATAAGAATTTGAAGGTACGTCTTGGAAAATACTCATCTTATCTGTAATCTGTACTTCTTTAAAATATTTCCATGAAGCAGAAGCTAAAGAAAGTCCAGCCATAGCACCTAAATCAAGTGCAGAATTATCTTTTGGTGCTGCAACCTCTTCAACTTTGGCTAATAAAGCTCGATACTTTGTCTCAGAATTATCATCATTTACAATGCTAAAAAGGACATTCTCTTTTGCTTTAAAACTGTAATATTTAAAATCGCCTTTTTCATTTTTAGCTACCACTTTTAATATTTTCCCAACACCATCTAAATCGACCATGCCATTAGAAGAATTAGCGATTGCAATTTTTTCAAAATCAATAGAAAGTACACCTTCTACTTTTTCACCTTTTTGATCAATTACATACCCTTTCTTGTCGTAAATATTAGATGAGTTTAATTTAGCAGCGTCTAATTTAGCCGTTTTATCAGCTTCTCTTGCCTTTAAAAGAACTTCAGCCTCCATTAAAGTCATGTATTTTTGACCATTAACGTATGATAAATCAACTAATTCTTTTACAAAACTTTCAGAAGAAGCCAAATCCGCATTATTGATTTTGGCAGTTGGAACATAAGTAAAGGTTTTATCCGATTCAACTAATGCTACTACCATTTTTCCGCCTCTCTCGACAGCTTGAACTAATACTCTACCACTTAAAGATGCTATTTCAACATTTAAAACAGGATATGGCGAACTATTTTGTTTCATAGAAACATCATATTTAGCTACCACTTTTGACATGAACTCTTTGTTTTGTTCTTGGGTATACCTATCTGTAAAAGCATCTGCAGGAACAACACCAGAAAAAATCAATTTATCTTTTCGAAAAACTTGATAGTTCATTGCCGCTAGGTCTTTTTCCAAATCCTTGGCAGATTCCTTCAATTTTTCAATCTCTGCTGAAATACTTGGACGCTCTTCAGCAAAAAAAGCATCAAGATTCTCTACACCATTAGTAGTTAAAATATTGTACTTTTTGGCAAGGATTTCTGCAACAGCTTTTTTATAATTCAATGTAAAAGACATTAGAACAAAATCTACTTCTGCAGTTTTTGTACCATCTAAATTTGTAACAATTAACCAACTTTTAGAATTCTGAGCATCAATTTTATGTGTCTTCAATGTTGCAATGATAGCATTGGCATTATTAATTGAAGTATATTTAAACTGCGTACCTGCTTTGTCCTTTTCAACTTTCGCAACAGCAACATTATCAAATAAAATCTGATCATCATCTTCTTTTATTTTCTGACTAAAAGAAAATAACGATGTACCTAGGATTAATAAAAATATAATTTTTTTCATTGTTAGAATTTAGTTACTTAATTCTCTTTTTAAAATTTGTAATCTGTTTGCAACTGCAGCATTGTACTGCTTGTCACCTATTCTAATAATAAAACCTCCTATAATAGCAGGATCTACAGTGTTGATAATTGTAATTTTCTTATCAGACAAAGTAGCTATTTTAGCTAAAACTTTGGCCTCTAAAACTTCATCCATAGGAACAGCAGTAGTAACAGTTGCTACTTCAACTCCGTTCATTGTATCAAACAAACCATTGTATTCTAATGCTATAGCACCTAAAATTTCGAATCTTTTGTTTTCAAATAACAAATGAAATAAACTTTTAGTCACAGAATTTGCATCAGCAAAAACCTCTAGTAAAGCACTTTGTTTTTGATCAACTTTTAAAGTTGGATTTTCAATAAAGTTTTTCAATTCTAGATTTTCTGTAACAGTCAATGCAATAGTTTTCATATCAGCATTAACGGCATCAGCCACACCTTTTGACTGTGCGATTTCTAAAATTGCTTTCGCATAACGAATTGCTGCTCTAGTTCCTGACATAATGTTAGTTTAATTTTACGTCTCCTAACATGTTCTCAACTAGTTTAGATTGAGCTTCTTTGTTAGATAATTCGCTTTTTAATAATTTTTCTGCAATGTCCAAAGATAATGTAGAAACATGAGATTTCAATTCAGCCATTGCCGCATTTTTTTCTGCTGCAATAGCAACTTTTGCTTGCTCAATCATTCTTGCACCTTCTGCTTGCGCATCGGCTTTAGAATCAGCAATCATTTTATCTCTCATTTCACGAGCTTCTTTTAACATAGCATCACGTTCTAAACGCGCTTCTTGTAAAATACGCTCATTACTAGCGGTAAGATTTTGCATTTCAAGACGAGCTGACTCAGCAGATGCTAATGCATTGTTGATAGACTCCTCACGACTTTTTACAGCTCCTAAAATAGGACCCCAAGCAAATTTTTTAAGTAGTATAAAGAAAACTACAAATATAATTGTGGTCCAAAATATTAAACTTTCTGGTGAAGTTAATTTCATATTCTTATATATTTAATAAAATTGTTTTTCAATAAAAAAACTTCCTGTAGCCAACCGCCACAGGAAATTTTAGGATTTAATTTGCTTTTGCGATTAACGCAACTACTACTGCGAAAAGTGCAACACCCTCAATAAGTGCAGCAGCGATAATCATAGCAGTTTGGATTTTTCCAGCAGCTTCTGGCTGACGAGCGATAGCATCCATTGCAGAACCACCAATTTTTCCAATTCCTAGACCTGCTCCGATTACTGCTAATCCAGCTCCAATTCCAGCTAATACCATAATAGTAAATTTATATAGTTAATAATTAATAAAACTCAAATTAATGATGGTCGTGTTCAGCAACAGCTTGACCAATAAACAATGCTGATAACAATGTAAATACATACGCTTGCAAAGCAGCAACTAACATTTCTAGAACACTCATGAATAATACAAAAGCTCCAGATATAGGCGATACCCACACCGTTTCAAAAATATAAATTAATGAAATTAAACTCAAGATGATAATATGCCCTGCTGTGATGTTAGCAAACAAACGAATCATCAACGCGAAAGGTTTTGTCAACATACCAATGATTTCTACAGGAATCATAATTGGATATAATGCTTTAGGTACTGGTGGCGTTAATATGTGTCCCCAATAATCCTTATTACCACTTAATGTTGTTACTATAAAGGTGATAAATGCTAATACAAAAGTAAAATAGATATTACCAGTTAAGTTAGAGCTAAATGGGAAAAACGGAATTAAACCTATTAAGTTATTGATCCATATAAAAAAGAAGATGGTCAATAAATACGGCATGAACTTAGCGTATTTTTTTGTTCCAATATTAGGAATTGCAATTTCATCTCTCACATAAGTTACAAGTGGCTCTAAGAAACCAGCAATGCCTTTAGGTGCCATTTGGTTTTTCTTGTAAGAACGTGCTACTATTAAAAATAAAATAAACAAAACGATAGCCGACATTAACATTGAAAAAACATTCTTAGTGATTGAAAAATCAAGCGGTCTAGCATCAAATTCAAAACCACCTAAATCTTTTTGAGCTTCTGTAAGTGTTTCAAATTTATCTGCGTAATAAATCACTTCTTCATGACGTACCAGTTTTTGACCGTTTACATCAATTATGTGGTGCCCATCATTATCATGGTGAAACTGCTCTGATGAAAAAATTTCTAAACCATTATTAGTCCATAAAATTACAGGCAAGTAAAATGTTATAGGATGACCATTCCAATCAGCAATATGAAATTCATGAGAATCCCCTATGTGGTCATTAATAAGCTCTGTAGCATTAAATTCTTTTTTCTCAGAATGACCCGATTCTCCATGTGGCGCTGCAACTGTAGCTGCACTTTCAGTATGGTTTTGAAGACTATCCGCGTTTGCATTTGCGAAAGTAACCAATGGCATACACGCTAGAAAAGTTACTAACAGGAATTGAAGTGATTTTTTTGAAATTACCATTATTAATTGAGTATCTGATTTAACGTTTTTAAAATTTTTTGCAAAGGTACATATTTAATTGAAAATTGAAAATTATAATGATGATTTTAAAAAATGAATTTTACAATCGGATTGCATTATTTTCAAGTAACTTATCTTTTATTTATCAATCGTATTGAAAATACAGTTTCAAAAAACAAAAATAGGAAATACGGGATAAAGAATGCAGCGATATCTAAATTAGTTTCTCTCCCCTCTGCTTGAATCAACGGTATTAAAAAAACAACCGATGCCATCATTTTAAAAAACGTAATACCCATAAAAGCAAACCCTGTATATTCAGGGAATTTTGAATGAACAAAAAGCAGTATTATATATAGGAGTAAAGAAGATACAAATTGAAACAAATAGATACTCCAAGTTGTGTAAAAAAAATCGTGTTGAGATCCTAAAGTCGTTGTTGCATATTGCTGTGCAAAATACAATAGTATAGTAAAGGGTATACAATATTTTAAAAACGTAATTAATTTGCTCATTTATTATTTTTATTAATGTTGTTCACCTGACGTATGACATTATATAGTCCTACAAAAACAGAAAATAAAGATAGCCCAATAGTAAACCAAGGGGTTGTTCCATGAGTATATTTTCCGTCCAGCCATATTCCTAAATAAGTGAATAAAAAAATGACAATCCCCATTTGAAAAGGGATTCCCATAAATAATAGCCACTTATTAACATTACTATTTTTTGGTTCCTTTTTCACTGTCATTTGGTGTTTGACTTGTATTCATCATTTTCATGGTACAAGTAGCCGTAAAATCAGCTCCGGGTTCTACAGAAAGTTTCCCTACAAGTACTTCACCATTAATACGTGCGGTTGCTTTAATGTTTAAAAGTTCGGTTACTTGAATTTTACCTTCAAATTTTCCTTCAATATCAGCACTTTTACAAATTATGTCTCCTTTTACACTACCCAAGGGACCAATAACAATTTTACCCTCTGAATGAAAATTGCCAATTAAATTTCCATCTAGTCTAAAATCAGCCTTAGAGGATATGTCTCCAGTGATTGTTGTAGCTTCTACAATTCTATTTGTTTTACCTAAAAGATCAGTGTATGGTTTTTGCTTTTTATCAAACATAGTTTATTTTTTTAGACCTAAATAAGCCTCAAGATTTTTTTTAATTTGAATTACTTTATAATTATCATTGCTAATCACAATGGCATTTGGCACATTCCCAGTAGGTTTTAATGCTAGTATTTTTGTTGTGATGTTCGTTGCAAATGCACTAGAATTAAATCCGTGGATTGTGATGAAATTTTCTTTTTCATTATAGACATCAAATGAGAAAGATAATACAGTTAGATCGTTATCTTTTATAAATTTGGTTAATTTATCCGTTAAGAGTTTAGTGGCTTCGGCATCTTTTTTCCCTACGGTGTACAATACTTTCCACTTACCGCTTTCTGTTGTCTTGAAATCTATTTTTTCTAAAAATGGAATTTGCTCTTTTAAAGTAAGCACTGCACTCTTACCTTCTTCGCTATTTGGATAATTGTCAGCAACATCTTGCAACGCATTTTTAAAAGCCGTTACTCCTCTTAGTTTACCTATGGTATTGGCCTTAAGCAATTCAAATTTTGACACTATAGCATCACCTGAAAATTGTGTAATTAATGTGTCTATGTTTTCTAATACTGTTACGTACTCTTCATTCTGGAAAATTCTATACCATTTGTTATACGTTGTTTCTGGAGTTTCCTCTACAGCTACTGAACTTGAGCTGGTATTGCTTATAATTTGAGTATAGCGTGAATTAGGGAATTGAGTTTCTATTTTTTGTTTTATAGCTGTTGCTTTACTCACATCGGTAATTTGGTATAATTTATACAAATTATAAAGTGATGGCAATACTAGTTTTTCCTCAGGATTGTTTAAAAGTAATTGCTCTAACTTGGCTATTGCCAATTGATTTTCTTTGAATTTCTCTTTGTAGATTATTCCTAATTGATAGTATGACTCATTTCGGTCTTTATTTAACTTATCCAAGTCGGCTTGTTCAGTAGGCAATTTCTTGATGTAAAAATCAGTAGTGAATTGCTCCGCAACGGCTGTAGTTGTTTCTCCTGCTGCGCTTGTAAGTGGCGAATTAGTATCACCGTTTGCTGAACTTGCATTTGAGGTAGCTTTTAGCATTCTCCAATTGCCTATGGCTTCTCTATCACCCCAATTTTTTTTAAATTCTACTTTTCCAAAAGCTACTGTATTGGGATTGTAAAAATAAAAGGTGCTGAGCGCTTGTTGTGAAATAGGTGCGTTACCTGATGGCGGAAGCATAGCGTTTCTTCCTCCAGGGAGAACTGGGCTTAAATTTGTAGCTGGATCTGGTGAATTAATCGATGAATTTGCCGCTATATTGTCAGCAATGCGTTTGTTTTTTTCTTCTAGTATTCGTTTTTGTTCTTCCTTTTCTTTGAGTACCGCAATGTGTTTTTCATAATATGCAATTCTATCTGGTGTACTCATGGCTACCACCCGCAGGATACTGTCATTTCTATTGGCAATGGTTTCATATAAAATAACCTCATCAAGATCTGTTCTAATTTTCTTGATTTTTGCAAACTCTCTAGTCTTATCATTAAGTTTTACCAGCGTACTATCATAATACTTAGCTGCAATAGGATATTTTGTATTTCTAAAATACATATTACCCAGATTTCTATAGTTTGAAGCTACTAGGTAAGGATCTTTAGAATTTGATTTTAAGGATTCATTATACAACACAACTGCTTGTTCTTGGTTGTTTTGCTTGTCATGAAATAAAGCCATTTGATGAAAAATCAAATCTTTAAATGGGCGGTTTTCTCGGTCATTTATTAATTTGTCAAAGGTTTTAGTGAACAATGCTACATCTCCTTTTTGATAATCAAAAAGTGTTGCTTTTTTTGCCTGTGCTTGAATAACAAACTTGCGCTCCGCTTTTCTGTTCATGTCAATGACTGTTTGGTACATTGCTACGGCACTATCTTTATGTCCTAACTCTTGATATAACTGCCCTAAAATAAAACGGTATCTTGCTCTTTCTTGATTAATTCTTGTGAAATCTATGGCTAGTTTTAACTTGGCCACAGCACTATCTTTTTGTTCTTGATTTAAAAAAGATGAAGCCAAAAGGGCATTTGCATCTGCAAAAACTTGTTTTTTTACTTCGTGATCCTTTAGTAATTTGCTAATATTCTTGATAACGAGTGGGTCATTCCCCAAACGCATATTGGTTTTTTCACGCCAAATCTTAGCTTCGTAAATTTTACTACTGTTAGGATATTTGTAAAGAATGTAATTGAATGCATCAAGAGCTGGAATAAACCTTTGATCATAGTATCTCGCTTTACCTAGCATGAGGTAGGCCTCATCTATTTGCATGTTTTTCTCTCTGCCGTTAATGTTCATAGAGTGTTTTTGAATGGCCTTAGTCGCTTTGGTTTCGGCCAATTCAAAATCAGGGTTTTTAGCTTTATTTGACGCTGAAAACTCTTCGGAAATTTGCATTTTTTCTATGGGTAGAATATTCCAAAAATTATCATCACTGTTATCGTTGACAGTTTTTATGCCTTTGTCTAAGGCTATTTGTCCGTTGTAAAGGATGTTGTATTCAGTACTTAAGGCATGGGAATTTCTAGAAATGAAGGTATCTTTTTTTGTAGAACAGGCTACAAAAAAAGTAAGAAGTAACCCGAGAGATAATGTTTTAAATATATTGATTTTCAATGGAAAACGTTTTTATCAATTAACTATGAAATACACCTTTTAGTATATGAACTTGTAAAAATACATTTCTTTTTGATAACGTGAAAATTATGATGCTTTATTTGGTTAATGTGTGTGCGTAAGGGATTGCAGCGGCATCCTTTATTTTTTTTCTTTAAAAAAATAAAGATAGAGCGAAAAGCCCGACCCGAGGTCTCGTTTTACTGAACGAGACTGAGGGTTACGCCCAAAAGAAAACGCTAATTCATTTAGTAGATACAAACCTTGGAGCATCTATTTATCGAATTAGCGTTGTCTATTTTATCTAGAACTGTTCTGCTGAATTTATACGGCAAAAAACTGCTCTAATTCTTGTAAGGTTTCTGGTGATGTTTGAATGTCTTTGACCACGTTTCCTTTGTGCATGGCTACAATCCTGTCACTAACCTCAACGGTATGTTGCAAATCATGGCTGGAAACAAGCACGGTCACGTTAGGATCATCGGCTAGATCTTTGATGATTTTTTTCAATCGGAATTGTGTGGTTGGGTCTAAATTAGCAAACGGTTCGTCTAGAATCACTACTTCGGGACTACCAATAAGAGTGGCAATGATGCCTACTTTTTTCTGGTTTCCTTTTGATAAATCGCGTAAATATTTTTTGTTTTTAAGGATTTCGCCATTGAAAAATTCTTCGTGTTTGGCGAGTAAAGCATCAACATCGGCTTTGTTTTGACCGCGTAAATCGCCAATGAAATAAAAATATTCTTCGGGAGTTAGGTATCCTATCAAGAAACTTTCGTCTAGGAACGATGCTGTAAAAGGTTTCCAGGCTTCGCTGGTATTGACTTGTACGCCATGGTTGATGATGTTTCCTGTTGAGGGCTGGATCAAATCTAAAAGCAGACTGAAAAAAGTGGTTTTTCCAGCGCCGTTGTTTCCTACTAAGCCAAAGCTTTCGCCTTTTTTTATTTCTAATGAGTCTATTTTTAATACGGTTGTTCCGTTATATGTTTTTGATAAGTTGTTTACTTGTATCATTTTTTGAAGTTTTATAGGTTGGTTTGTTGTTGCTTGAATTGCTTAATCTATTTTTTAAACCATTAAGGGATTAAGAAAATTAAGCACCATTGCATTAAATTATCTTTATGAATCTTATCCTTTTTGTTTGTAAGCCGCTATGGTAGCGTATTTTTCTGATTTATATGTTTTTTCAATCAATGAAAATGCTTTTTCTTTGAATGCAAAACCTATTACACCTAGGGCTGCTACTAGCGCTAAACCTATAGTTGGACTGCCATATTTAGACCCAAGCCAATACAATAATACAGGTAATCCTAATTGTGGTATGGAGATGAGCATGGTTTTTACATTGAAGGCTTTTTTATCTCCAAAAGCACCTTTTCCTGAACTTAAATCAATAGGTGTTTTAGTGTACGCTCCTCCTAATAATACAAGATGTGAGTTGACACCAATGTTATAAATGGCACCCACAATAATGGTTAAGTAAACTTGTACACCAAAATAAAGATAGAACGAAGCAATAATTGTAGTAACAATGGTAGCAATTACCATTAACCACCATTTTGAACTCAAATAGCCTTTGTACGGAATATTTTGTGTCATCATGAGCTGGTAATACGAGCTATCCCAACTCGGCACAAATTGTCCGAAAGTAATTAAGAATCCACCTGAAACTATAATCCCGCCCAAAATTTTCATGGTAGGATTGCTGTACATAGGAATTGCATTACTAAAAAATAGCAAACCGTAAACAAGAAACATAACGCTAAGTCCAACCGTAGTTTTAGACCGTTTGTTTCTTTTAATCAATTTGATATCATTTTTCAAGAAAGTTCCGATGGATCCAAACTGGTTCAACCAAGTTAGCTCTTCTGTTTTGGCCTCATCGTGTTTACTAGATAAACCTGCGTCTAGGTACAAGTTCTTTTTGAAATATTGAAAGGTTACATAATACAAAACAACTAGTGCTACAACTGGTATTAAAAATGCCCAATACGTATTGAAAAGTGCATTAAACAACGGAGCTACATAAGCTGTAATATCAAATATGCCATAGTAATGCAATCCTCCTAAAACAGCTGTTGTTCCTAAAAATATGGCAAATAAATTATCTTTATTGCTCAACAATATGTTGATGAAATTATTACAATAGAATAAAGAATAAACGGCCAAGAACCAAAAGACAACTGATGCAGGATCATATCCTTCTATAAGTAATACTATACTAAAAGGAATTAAAAAGAAGGCATGAATAATGTTGAAAAAAGACAAAATAGTTTTCCCTAGAGAGAAATGAACAATAGTTGATTTATTGATGGGGAAAATCAACAAAGGGCGAATATTGAGCACTGGAATTTTTTGAAGCATCAAGCGGATAATTAAATCCATGATTACATAGTAAAATAGGAATTGATTTACCGCTACCACAGGATCTAGTTTCATTTTCTTCAGGATATAAAATGCTCCTACCCCTACTCCTAGGAATATTAAAATAAAATAAGCCGCTACAAAACCCATCAGGATTTTTAGTGCCAAGTTAGATGCGAAGGATGCTGACCTTGTGAAAGCCTTCCATTCGAGATAAAGGAATTTTGAAATCATCTTTTGGTTTTTTTGGTTTGCTAGTAAGTAGATCGAAATAAAAAAATGTTACAATTTTTCGTATTTATATTCTGGGTAGGTTTGTTCTAGGTAGGTTTGTGTTTTGGAAGGAATTATTTTAAAAATAATGAAAAGGCTGACTGATAATAATACTAAAACAAAGCATATTGCTAGTAAAAAATAATCATTTGTTATATGAGTATCAATACGATTGAATATTTGTAAAATAATGTTGAACGGTAGAAGTATGGCACCTGAAAAAGCGCCATATTGATTGATAATTTCTTCAAACAACCATCTTTTTTGTTGCGATTTCTTTTTTTTATTTCTTAGCCTCTTTGATTTAATCATTTCATAAATCGTAAAACCAAACAATGCAAGATATAAACCAATTATAGTCCACTCTTGGTACGAACTTATTTTTAAAATGATAAATAATAAAAAAGTCATTGCAAGTGTTAAGACAATTTTAGGGATGCCAAAAAATTCTTTAAAATGTTCCCAAACGATACTATTGTATTTTTTGCCCAAAGCAGCTTGGCGACTTTCTACAACACTCATGAAACCAAAAACCCCAAATTTTTTGAATTCTTTGTTCAAGACTTCGTCAAAAGTCAATTTAGGATTTTGTTGCCATTCGGTTTCGATAGCGTTTGCCAAATGATCTACTAATTCTGTTTGCAAATCATAGTATTCCACATAATGTTGGCGGGTAAAAAGATAAAGTTGGTTTATTTGTTGAGTGGTTAGTTTCATCTTCTAAAGATTAATTCAGTTGGTATTGTTTTTTAACTTTTGCTACATGTTTTATATCAAGATAGACTCCTGTTGCGCAAAACAAAAGTCCAACGACCCAAAAACAAATAAGCGATATGAACAAAAGATGATTCTGCGGGATTTCTTCTTTAAAAACATTAGTTAGGTTGATTCCTATATTAGGGAAAATCATCGAAACTGTTAAACTTAAAGAATAGTAACTTACTGCTAAAAAACGTTTTACTTCCATTTTATAATTCTTGATGAAGTTATACAATCCTGGAATTATAAAAACTAATAACAATGCAAATAATAATCCTAAGTACTTACTAGGTTTCTCAAAGTAAAAAGAACCTTGGTAAGCGAGTATTCCTAACAGAATGCTTCCAATAATTTTGGGTAATTTTAAAAATTCCGCAATCATTTTTCGTTGACTTCTATTGTATTCCTTTTGTAAAATACCTTTTCGTTCTTCTTGAATCGATTTAAAACTTGAATACCCTACAAACTTACTTTCAGCACACTGCTTCACTTGATGAAAAGTAAGTTCAGGGTCTTTCTCCCAAATTTCCTCCATACTAGTAACCATGTGATCTGTGAATTCTACTTGCAATTCATACCATTTGATATCTAAAGATTTGATGTAATTAGAGACGTATTCTATTTGTTCGGTGGTTAGTTTCATAAAATAAAGATTAAACTAATTTCAATTTTTTTTCGATTTTAAAATGTTCACTAGCTAACATTAATTGAAAAAAAGAGTACACAAATGGAGTACATAATAGTAAACAACTTACTACAGTTCGCAAAAAAGAATTATTAGCATCAAAATGCTTTAATGGATCATTATAAATGTTAAACTGAAAACAAAATAAAAAAACGAGCCAACCTCTAAAAAGAAACAATCTTCCGTACATAGTTTTAATTGTAGATCTCCAAATCAAGAACATACTTATACTGGTACATACCATCAAAAGGGTATAAACTCCTTGTAAAGCTAAACTAATAGCTTTAAAGGTTTCTTTTTGAAAAGTATTTGAAACTATAAAAGCTAGTAGAGACCCGAAAACAAGAACTGAAAAAAATACATGTAAAGCCTCTCTTTTAGAATAAGCGACTAATTTGTCTACTACAAATTGAGGTGCTTTAAAGAAAGCTCCTAACCAAGCATAACTTGAAGAAATTACCAGTGCACTTTTCCATTTCTCAAAAACTGATTTACAGACCCTGTCAAATGAAATTTCTTCCTGACTCATTCTTTCTTCAATTTCTGATGCTATGTGATCAATTATTTCTAGCTTCACATCTTGATAAACAAGACCGTTTAAAACTAAAGTTTCTTCTATTTGGGCTATTTGTTCGGTGGTTAATTTCATCTTGAAAAAATTAAAATTCTAAACTAGGCTTAGGGTTCACTAAACTCTGCATGTTTCTGATGAAATCCTCGAGTTCTGAAAGTCTATTAACGGTTTCCTTCTCGCCTGCTTCGGTTAGTTTGTAATACTTGCGCATGCGGTTGTCAACTTTTTCAATTTCAACATCCAAAATTCCTTCGGCCTCAAGTTTGTGCAAGGCAGGATACAAAGCGCCTTCGGTAATATTGAGTTCACCCGCCGTAATCGCTTTTACTTTCTGAGTGATTTCATAGCCGTACATCTTGCCATTTTCTTCCAGCAATTTCATGATAATAGTATTCAGACTCCCTTTGTACAATTGTGAGTTTTTCATTTTCATTTTCTTTTGGAAAAACAAATATACATAAGATTCTTATACATAACACTTCTAGGTATGTAAATTTTCAATTACTTTAATTTAACTTACCTATTGACTTTAGTATCTTTGTAAAAAAAATTATCACATGTCGTCTTTTTTAAAACTTATTATAAAAGAAGTAAAACGCGAAACTAAAGATGCAGTTTCCATACTTTTTAACGTACCACAAGAATTAAAAGCCAATTATGCTTTTATTGCTGGTCAATATTTGAACTTAAAACTAACGCTTGACGGTCAAGAAATTCGCAGAGCCTACTCTATTTGTTCTTCGCCTGATAGTGATGAACTTCGAATTGCTGTTAAAGCCGTTCCTAATGGTTTGTTTTCGCAATTTGCCAACACCAAACTACAAGCGGGTGATGTTCTTGAAGTAGGAACTCCGGAAGGGAAATTTACATTTGAACCTCAGGCTGATCGCCAACGCAACTACGCAGCTTTTGCGGCAGGAAGTGGAATTACACCCGTGATGTCGATCTTAAAATCGGTTTTACACAACGAACCTAACAGCACTTTTGTTTTGGTTTATGGTAACAAATCACCTGAAGACACTATTTTTTACAAAGAGTTACACGATTTGCAATTGCAATATGTAGGTCGTTTGTTTGTGCATTATGTGTACAGTCAAGCTAACGTTGAAAATGCTTTGTTTGGTCGTATCGAAAAATCAAGTGTGAATTTTGTTTTAAATACAAAACACAAAGAACTTGAGTTTTCTAAATTCTATTTGTGCGGACCTGAGGAAATGATCAATACCGTTTCTGGAGTTTTAAAAGAGCACAATGTAAAAGAATCAAATATTAAATTTGAATTGTTTGCTTCGTCAACCAAAGAAAATAAGATCGAAAAATCATTGGGCGGTCATTCAAAAATTACTGTTTTGGTTGATGACGAAGAGACTACTTTTGAAATGTCGCAAAAACAAACCGTTCTAGATGCCGCTTTAAAACAAGGAATTGATGCTCCATACTCTTGCCAAGGCGGAATTTGCAGTAGCTGTCTGGCTCGTGTTACCTCTGGAACTGCTGAAATGTCTAAGAATTCTATCCTTACGGATAAAGAAATTGCCGATGGTTTGATACTTACCTGTCAAGCGCATCCTACATCAGACACTATTTATGTAGATTATGATGATGTTTAAAACAGTCTATACGATAACAAGGACTTCTCTGAAAAGGGAAGTTTTTTTGTTTTAGGGAGTTGAGATTTTTAGTATATTAGTAGACTTAATAGTCTATTACAAGTAATTCTTCTTTAAATCCTATAAGGTAGGTCAGACATTATATTTATTTACCTTATCATCTTGCATTAAAACATGAAAATTAAAAAAATTGAAATTGAACAACTGACAACTAAAAATTTAATACTTAAACCATTTACAATTGCATTTTGTCAAAATATTTTAAATAATGATTTTAGTGATTTAGAAAAATGGAACTATCAAAAAGGGAAAAGTTGGCCAGACATGGATGTTTTAGATACTTTGCCAAGAATTGTTAATAATTTAACCAAAGTAGGCTATCCAACAGGTTTTGAATCTTGGATGATAATCAAGAAAGACACAAAGGAAATCATTGGAGATTTAGGATTTAAAGGATTTAACGATAAAAAAGAAAATATTGATATTGGATATGGCATAATCAAGGAAGAAAGACGAAAAGGTTTTGCAGAAGAAGCCGTAAGAGAAATAATAAAATGGGCTTTCTCCAACGAAAAAATTAAAGAAATTACAGCAAATTGCTTAACAGAAAATATTAGTTCAATAAATCTTCTACATAAATTTAACTTCACCAAGATAAGTATTGAAAATGAGATGATTTATTGGAATCTAATCAACAAAAATTATAAAAAAACAAGCTAATAAATCTCACCGAAAGTTTTACCTAATTAGATTTGAGTACTATAATTCTAAGTTGTTTTATTTTATAAAATCAAATGATCGATAGAATTTAAAATATCCTTTTCATAAGTTGTTACAAACTTGAAAAAATAAACGAACTGATGAAATTATTCAGCTTAGTTCATTGATAAATACTTTAAAAAAACCTAAATTTTCTTAGTGGTTCCAATGAACATTATCAACTCTTAACACTAATAATCCCTTTAAAATAATTCGTGCAAGATATTCACAACTTGATACTTTTTTATTTCAAATATCATATAACAGTAAATTTTAAAGTATTGTCAAGATAAAAAAAATGATTTTAGAGTTGATCGTGTTCTAAAACTCAATATTTTAAAATGCAATATTTAATCTACAGTCAAAACATTACAAGAAAGCATTCCACAAAAACAGGTTTTTTTGACGCTTATTTTCTTCCTTATCTTCCCCATACGTATACCAATCTTTTGTTTTTTCCTCAATCAAAGTTTTAAGACCATTCAAATCATACATTTTTTTGGCCGCTATAGGTTGAATGATACTTGGATCTTTTATTTTTAAATCTACTTTGGTAGCAATATACGAGGTGTACAAACGCGGTATTGATAAACCTAAAATCATTCCTGGCAATCCATTTATAGTGCACGGACCTCCTGAAATAGTGATATCATCGGTGTAAAAAGCAAAAACATATACTTCGTCAAAAATTTTGCCGACAGCTTTTCTACAATTGTAACCCGCAATTTCACGATGTTCATTTGTAATTTTCCATTCAATTTTAGGAATGCTATCTGCTATTACAAAATTGGTTCCTACAATTTGTTTTTGAACGTTCATCTTGCGATTCGCAAAATCAAAAAACCAAATATTCTCTTCGTCTGCCTCTTTTTCGTAATTCGGAATTTTAGTTTTTGGACTCCATCGGTCAAATTTAAATAAGCTTTTATTATTGTCAAACGTATAGTTGTAATACGAAATTTTAAGATCAGATATGCTCTCTTTCATTTGCTCATTCCAACTGTCATTACTCATTGTTTTTTTAAGGTTGGTGCTCACTTCATATTCAATAACCGCTTTATCTACAAACTGTTGCGCAAAGCTATTGGCTGTAAATACAAGTAGCATTAGGTATACATAATAGGTTTTCATAGTGTTGTATTTTTTTATGATTTAAAGAAAATTGCTTTCTTTTATTCTATTTTTTTTCTTCTACGTTTTTATTTTTAAAATTCCATGTAAACCCAATCATAGCATATCGTTTCAATCTGTCGTTACGCTCCTCACCTATCGTATTTTCATAGATAAATCGATTAATTCCCACGTTTTGATTCAAAATATCTCTCACCAAGAAATAAGCAGTGAACTCTTCTTTCTTAAAAGTGCGTTGTAACCTTGCATTCCAAAGTTGGTTAGAAAGTTGGTCTTGAAATTCAAGTGTTTTTTGACGGGCGTACCAATTGTAATCAGATTCAATTTTCCATTTTTCTGTTAAATAAACACCTGCTCTAAAACCTAGCTCATTGGTATTAAAAGACCTAACTTGATCGTTCTGTGAAGTACTATTACGACTGTTTGAGAAGGTGTTGCTCAAAGTTAAATCGTATTTTTTTTCTTTCGATTTGTTAATATAGAGACCAAAACTAGAGTTCAAATTATCCGAATTATTAATTTGTTTGTTGATGCTATTTACAGATCTGTTATAATTAAGAGACGGATTCAAATTAACAAAAAGGTTTAATTTTTTTAATTTAAAACCATAACCCATATAAACGTTTGCCGAAAAATTTCCATTGGTATTTATAGGAGTCGTTACTGTTTTTGCACTTTCTGGATCGATATCTCTATTAAAAGAAATCAAGTTTGCAGTTGTTCTAAAAGATACACTCTGAAAAAAATTGGTTTCGGTTAAAATGCTATAGGTGCTATGTGTAACATTAAAACTGTTCGTAAATGATTGTTTCAAATCTGGATTACCCACAACTTGGTTGAAAAAATCTTGGTTATTTCGAAGCGGTTGCAACTGATCAATAGTAGGTTGTCTTGTAGCTCCTTGATAGCTAAAACGCAGGTTACTATTGCTTTTGTATTTATATGAAAGGTTTGCCGACGGGAAAAAGTTAGTAAAACTGCGGTTATACTCTTTGTTTTGAGATAAATCTTGTAAATCAAAAAAAGTAAAACCAAAACCACTACCAAAACTGTAAGTGATCTTTTTTGCATTGTAACTCAACTTAATTAAAGGTTTGTGTGTTGTAATGTTTTGCTCAAATTGATTGGATAAGGAATCAACAACTACATCATAACGTCCGCTCAAATCAGAGAAATCATAGGTGATAAAATTACTATTGCCGCTGTTATTGGTAATTTGATACGACAATTGCAAAGCCATCTTTTTACCCAAAGGTTCTGTATAAGTCGTGTTTATACTCACATTTTGTGTGTTTTTCTCGCCTACTTTATTTTGATCTACTTCATTACTAAAAGCCAAAGCTCCGCCTTCGTAGCTTTCATTACTTGATTTCAAGAAATTATTAGAGTTGCTGTTTAATGTGTTCCAACTGCTATTTACAGACAAGGTTCTACGTGGTTTTGCAAATTTATGTTTGAATAAAACACTTGCAGAAAGGGCTTGCTTATCAGAATTTGTGGTAAACATACGCTCTTGTCTGTTGCGCAGCAAACCATCGTTTCCTCTAGTATCTCCGTTAGTAAATTCGTCACTTTCGGTAGTATAAAAATTAGTTTTTGCCGTAACCTTTAAAGTATTAATAGAGTCAATTTTAACATCATAAACTATGTTTGCTTTAAAATTATCTCTGTTTACATTACTTACCGTTGAGCTGTTTTGATTGAGTTGCGTGTCGCCTACTTGGGTTTGCGTATTTCGGCTACTGTTGTTTTGATAACTTTGTCGGTTGTATTTAGGAGACAAATTTAAACTGTGTTTGTCGTTCCATTTGTTATTGTATTGCAAACCCGCATTGGTATTTTTAATAAATCCATTTTGAGTATCTACATATGGCTCGTCATCATTTTCACCACCGGTCCACTCATAGCTCACATTACCATCATCATCCATGTTCATACTTACATTACCGTCACCACCGCCAAATTTATCACTGTCCTCCCAACTTAAACCATCTTGGCCCGTATTACCGTTTAATAAAAAAGCTGATAATTTTCTTTTTCCTTTAAAATTGCTCACTAAAATATTACTGTTGTTACGTGAATCATTATAGGCCGTGGGTTCATTTGCTCCATCAATTTTACCAAAATAGCCTTTCTTTTTGTCTTCTTTCAACTTGAGATTGATGGTTTTTTTAGTCTCGCCGTCGTCAATTCCTGTAAATTCAGCTTGATCGCTTTTTTTATTAAAAACTTGCACTTCTTTAATAGCATCGGCACGTAAATTTTTTACCGCCATACCTGGATCATCACCAAAAAATTCTTCGCCATCAACCAAAACTTTTTCAACGGTTTCGCCCATGGCTTTGATTGTTCCGTTTTTATCCACTTGAATTCCGGGTAGTTTCTTTAAAAGTTCTTCTACGTTAGCATTAGCATCTACCTGAAAATCGCTAGCACGGTAACTGGTTGTATCGCCTTTTATTTTAATAGAACCCGTTTTAATGACCACTTCTCGGAGCAATTCCATTTTACTCATTAAGTTGATGTTGCCTAAGTTTCGGTCTGTTTCGGTTAAAGTAATATCATCCAAATAATCAGCATATTGACTGTGAGAAGTCATCAAGATATAGCTGCCTGGTTTTACATTGTTCAATAAAAATTTACCGTCTTTATCAGAACGTGTAAATTGATAAAGCACCGAATCGACCGGCGTTAATAACGCGATTACCGAATTGTAAATAGGTGTTTTTTCGCTTCCGGCGGTTAATGTTCCTGATACTTTGCTTTTTTGGGCAAAAGCTGTAAAGGTTACAAAAAATAAAATGGCAAGAGTTACCCTAAAGTTTGACATAAATACTAGTTGGTTTTTGGTTAATGCGTTTTGAAACAAATAAAAACTAGTATCGTAACACTTTACTGCTAACTCTAAATTTTAGTTTCGTTACTTACAACGCAGACGAACCAAAAATAGTATTATTCGTACTACGTAATCTTTACGAATTGTTATAAATGTGTTAAAGTTTTTCTTACGTGAAAAGGCTTTTTTTTCGCAATCGGAAATGATAAAAACAATTGCAAAAAGCTTGTGTGGAAATTTAAAGTGCTTTTTGAATTTTGGCAACTACCGTTTCAGGAGTAATTGTTCGCATAGCATCCTCGTAACCTGGCACATTTTTATTGCCGTAAACCGAAGTTGGTAACATAGGAAATTGTTTTCTGTCTGCGGTTAATGCGTTTTCAAATGGTTGGTTAAAAGGTAAAAATCCTGCATACGGATGCGTTGCGCCCCAAAGTGTGATCACTTTTACGCCCAGCATGGCTGCAATATGCGCATTGCCAGAGTCCATAGAAAGCATTACATCTAGGTTACTAATAAGCTGTAATTCTTGCTGAAATTTAATTTTTCCAGCTACTACCACTACATTTTTATGCTGTGACGCTAAAGCATTTAATTGTTCAATTTCATGCGCTCCGCCGCCAAAAAGCAATATGATTTGGGTTGTATCTAATGCTAATTGATCAATTACTTGTTGCATTAAATCGAGCGGATATACTTTTGAAGTGTATTGTGCAAAAGGAGCAATTCCGATTAATTTCTTGTAATTTTTTCCAATTAATACTTCAATTTCAGGACTCAAAACTGCTTTTTCAGGAAACTCAGGTTGGGTTAGATCAACGGTAAAACCAAGTTTTTCAAAAACTTTTACGTGTCTTTCAAACATCGTAGGCAGTTGTTGGAATACTTTATTTTCGGGTTGGGTCAATGCTTTTTTTGCTGCTCTTCCTTTATCTACTGAGGCTGTTTTTTTTCCGCTCAAGGCAAAAAGATTTCGGATAATTTTAGAACGCAAAACATTGTGCAAATCAGCGAAAGCATCAATTTGTAAACCTTTCAAATCTTGGAACAAACGCAACAATCCAAGAAATCCTTTATGTCTCTCTTTTTCATCAAAAGCAAAAAAAGTAAGGTTTGGGATTCCCTCGAAAAAAGGTTTGAAAAAAGGTCTAGAAATAACCGTAATCTTAAGTTGTGGATGTTGGTTTACCAGAGCTCTTACAACAGGAACCGTCATGGCGACATCTCCCATTGCAGAGAGTCTCATGACGGCTATATGTTTGATAGAAGTTGACAATTAATTATTTTTATAAACCATTAAGGAATTAAGAAAAGTTAAGGTTTTTTCTAGAATTACCAATCTTATAGGAACTTATATGTTTGATAGTAGTTGACAATTAAGTATTTTTTAAACCATTAAGGCATTAAGAATTTTTAAGTTTCTACTATTTTCCTTAAATACTGTCGAAGCACATTTTAATCTATTAGAGTCCCACAACGACAATAAGTCTAGCTTTAATTGCCAATTAAATATTTTTTAAAACCATTAAAATATTAAGGTTCAGTAAGTTTCACTTAATTTTCTTAATACCTTAATGGTTCAAAATATCTTTGTTATTTTTTATTTTGGTATAAAACAGGATTCAATTCATCATCATTGTACATCTTCATTTGTTTGTACACTTTCATGAATTTATCTCCATTTTCAATATCAGTAAGTAAATCATCAATTGCAGTTGACAAATCTGTTCTTTGCTCTAATAACACATTTAATTTAGCCTGACATTTATCTCTGTGATCTTGTGAAGCCTCGTCACGATTAGCTTCTTCTTGCATGTGGTAAATTTTTAAAGCCAAGATAGACAAACGGTCAAACGCCCAAGCAGGACTTTCTGAATTGATTTTTGCATGATCTTTAACAACCACATGACTGTATTTTTGAAGAAAATAACTGTCAATATATTCCACCATATCCGTACGCTCTTGATTAGAAGCATCAATTCTTCTTTTCAATGTTAAGGCAGCAACTGGATCAATATTTGGATCACGAATAATATCCTCAAAATGCCATTGAACGGTGTCAATCCAGTTTTTGTGATACAATAAATGTTCAAATTTATCCTTTGGGAAAGGATTGTTTATAGGTTGATCAACATTATCAAACTGGTGATAATCCTTGATGCTTTGCTCGAAGACTGAGTAGGCTAATTTTGAAAACATATCTTTATATATTAAAACACAAAGATACTTTTTATACTTTTATACCATAAAAAATAAGTACTAAGTTTAATTCGAAAAAAACAACCATGCAAATTCATTATTTATCAGAGGAAAACAGTGTCCTTAATCACTTTTTAGGGCAAATTCGAAATGTTACTGTACACAACGACAGCATGCGTTTCCGAAGAAATATTGAACGTATTGGTGAAATAATAGCATACGAGTTAAGTAAAAATTTAGAGTATACTAATATTGAAATCCAAACACCTCTAGGAATAAAAAAAACTACTGAAATAGCAGATCAACTCGTATTATGTTCAGTACTTAGAGCAGGTTTACCATTGCATTTAGGTTTTTTAAATTACTTTGATCAGGCCGAAAACGGTTTTGTATCAGCTTACCGGCACCACCCAAACAATGATGAAGCTTTTGATATTTTGGTGCAATACCAAGCCATTACTGACCTCAACGGAAAGAATCTAATTCTAGTAGATCCTATGCTTGCTACAGGACAATCACTGGTAGCTGTTTTCAATAAATTAATGGAAAATAGTACCCCAAAAGAAATTCATATTGCTGTGGTTATTGCCGCTCCAGAGGGAATTGCGTACTTACAAGAGCAACTACCAAACAACTGCCACTTATGGGTGGCCTCACTAGACGAAAAACTAAATGAGAAAAGCTATATCATTCCAGGACTAGGAGATGCAGGTGATTTAGCCTATGGGATTAAATTATAATTGTGTAAAAAAAGTAAACATACTGCAGGCAATCATCACATAAACTACAATTTCTTGTTTTAATTTTTCTTGTGGTATTTCAATATGACTGGTTGCCATGATGGCTAGGGGAGCAAAAGTAAAAAGGAGTAAATCATTACTTTTATGATCTGAAATTACATAAATAATAACTCCTAAAAAGAAAGAAGCCACCACTTTTTTATAAGAAGTATGTAGTATTTGAGGTCTACTAGACAAACTAGCAAACATAGAGATTATAAAAAACAAAGCAATAGTTGCATAAATAGACATTGCCCCGTTTTGATAATTGCTTGTAAAATAATCTAATGCAAAATTCACACTCATACTTTTTGTAATGTAAGCCAAACTATCAATTTGAAACACTGTTGTAAACAACAAGAAAATGATTCCGGTAACAAAGAAAGCTATGAAAGGTAGAATCCAATTTCTATAGTCTCTGGCTACGTGAAAAATGATAGAAATAAAAACCAATACTATAAAAAGGATACTCCAAAAATGAAATAACGTAGCAAGGAAAATCCACAACGAAGCATCAAATATTTTCTCTTTTGATGCTTTTAATGATTGTAAAGAGATTAATCTCCTAAGGGCTAAAAGCAGAAAAAAATTGGCAATAATGAGATTAATATTGTCAAAAATACTTGGGAAAAATAACAAGAATAACAAAAAGAAAAATGTAGTAAAAGTACTATCTTTACTCAAGCCATTTCTTTTGGCAATAAAATCAGTTAAAAATACCGAAGCAACTATAAAACAAAAAGATACCCCTTTTTTAAACATTAAAAAATAAGATGTCATCCAAGAAGTTTCCTGGAATTGTACTACTAAAAAGAAAACCAGCATAAAAATTACAACCAATGAAAAATTTAATGGTGTAGATTTTTTAAAAACACTTGTTATCATAAGGATATTTTATACTTTTGTGTTTGTAAATATAATACTTGTTTAAAAAGTAAACCCTGCTTGTTAATAAAGATTATTTTATTTTAAAAAACATTCGTTAGTATCGTGTTTACAAAACAATTACTTAAATCAATTTATATATTATGAAAGCATTTTTCGAAGGAATACAATACTTATTTGTAGACATTTTATTTGCTCCTCTAGATTTTTTACGTTCTTTAGAGCTTAGCTCATGGTTTGTTGCTAACACTATCAACTGGATTTTCATGATTATTTGTGCAGCTGCAATGGTGTACTGGATCAAACAATTGCAAATCTTTAATGATGCAGGAACAGAAAATCAAGATACTACGGCTCACTCTTTCTTAAAATAAGAACCCTCAACCTCTAGTTTGAGATTGAGAGCTCTTTTTATTATTTAAGATCATTTCCAATGTCTTTTCTAAAATACATCTTATCAAAATGTAGCTTGTCTATGTTTTGGTAAGATTTTTTTATGGCCTCTTGAAAATCATTCCCGTAAGATGTAATGGCTAGCACTCTACCCCCATTTGAAACAATTGCTCCTTGGTCTAGCTTAGTTCCAGCATGAAATACAATAGAATCTTGAACGTTTTCTAGTCCCGTAATTACTTTTCCTTTTTCAAAATCTTCTGGATAACCTCCAGATACTAGCATCACAGTAGTGGCACTTCTTGGATCAATTTCTAAGTTGATTTCGTCTAGTTTTTCATTAGCTACAGCCAAAAATAATTCAACCAAATCAGTTTGTAATCTTGGGATTACTACTTCTGTCTCTGGATCTCCCATTCTTACATTGTATTCAATAACAATAGGTTCGTTATTAACATTGATTAGCCCTATGAAAACAAAACCTTTGTAAGCTATTCCATCTTTTTGAAAACCATCAATTGTAGGTTTTACAATGCGTGTTTCTATTTTTTCCATTAAAACAGCATCTACATAAGGAACTGGAGAAACAGCTCCCATACCACCTGTGTTGAGTCCTGTATCGCTTTCGCCAATGCGTTTGTAATCTTTAGCAGTTGGCAATATTTTATAACTTTTTCCGTCTGTGAGTACAAAACAGCTCAATTCTATTCCGTCCAGAAATTCTTCGATAACTACTTTTGAACTGGCTA
The DNA here is from genome assembly GCF_918731615.1 of Flavobacterium sp. CECT 9288. Taxonomy (NCBI): domain Bacteria; kingdom Pseudomonadati; phylum Bacteroidota; class Flavobacteriia; order Flavobacteriales; family Flavobacteriaceae; genus Flavobacterium; species Flavobacterium sp. CECT 9288. Next base: position 3,406,993 of record NZ_OU957226.1, read on the forward strand.
CACCAAATTTTTGATGTACAAGCATGTTTCTTAGTTCATCTTTGGCTTCAGCCAAATCCTGAATGATTAAAACGCCTTTACCAGCGGCCAAACCATCTGCTTTTAAAACATACGGAGGTTGCAATCTTTCTAAGAATTCACATCCTTGTTCTACGGTTTCGGCTGTAAAACTATCATAAGCAGCCGTTGGGATGTTGTGTTTGATTAAAAATTCCTTTGCAAATTCCTTACTCCCTTCTAGCTGAGCGCCTATTTTTGAAGGACCAATAACAGGAATATGACATAAAGCTGGATCATTTAAAAAGAAATCATAAATCCCCTTTACCAATGGATCCTCAGGACCTACAACCACCATGCCCACATTCTCTTGAATTGCAAATGCTTTTATGGCTTCAAAATCAGTTGGACTCATAGCAAGATTGGTTGCAATGGCTGCAGTTCCTGCATTTCCAGGAGCTACAAAAAGTTTTTCGCATAATGGGCTTTGAACCATTTTCCAAGCAAATGCGTGCTCTCTTCCGCCAGAACCGAGTAGTAAAATTGTCATGTGTGTTGTTTTTAGTTGTCGTGCAAAAATAATTGGTTTTGAACTCAAAAAACAATTAAATAGTAAAAACTTCCCCAAAGCGACTAATAAGTAAGACATAAATACTATTTTTGATTACACAATACTCCTTAAAAATGTTTCGATTATTTGATATAGCACTGCAATGGAACGGGTTTCCTATTCGTAAAGCAAAGCAGGAATTACTAAAAATAATTGCACATACACCGCAAGAACATGAGCAATTTATTGAGAGAAAGAAACGAGAAATTGTTCTGTATCATTTAGAAAACAATCCGTTTTACAGTAAACTTGTAGGTACAAAAAATTATAAAAACTGGGATGATTTACCCATTTTGAGCAAACAAAATTTACAAAAACCACTTCAAGAAAGACTTTCTAGGGGTTATACTTTAAAAAACTGCTATACAAACAAAACGTCTGGCTCTAGCGGTACTCCATTTATATTTGCAAAAGACAATTATTCTCATGCTTTGACTTGGGCTTCAAACATGTACCGTTTTGGTTGGTATGGCATTGATTTTAATACTTCATACCAAGCCCGGTTTTATGGCATCCCGATGGATTTTATTGGAAATAAAAAAGAACGGTTCAAAGATTTCTTGAGTCATCGATACCGGTTTTCTGTATTTGATTTGTCAGATGTTGTTTTAGAAAGGATTTTGAAAACCTTTAGCCAAAAAAAATTTGATTACATCAATGGGTATACCAGCGCTATTGTTTTGTTTGCTAAATTTTTACAACGAAAAAATATTGTATTAACCAGTGTTTGTCCTAGTTTAAAGGTATGTATGGTTACCTCTGAAATGCTTTTTGATGACGATAAAATTTTATTAGAAAAACAACTTGGAGTTCCTATTGTCAATGAATACGGTACCTCTGAACTAGACTTGATTGCGTTTCAAAATCCTGAAGGGCTTTGGCAAATAAACTCTGAAAACTTATTTGTTGAAATTTTAGACCAAAATAATAAAGCGGTTCCTTATGGTAAAGCTGGTCGTGTTGTCATCACCTCTTTGTACAATAAAGCGCATCCGTTTATACGGTATGATATTGGAGATATTGGCATTTTGGATAAAAAAAGCACTTTACAAAAACCCATTTTACAACAATTGATAGGGCGCTCTAATGATGTGGTTGTTTTACCAAGCGGAAAAAAATCAGCAGGACTTACATTTTATTACGTGACTAAAAGTATCATTGAAGATGATGGAAATGTAAAAGAATTTACCATCAAACAAACTAAATTAGATTGTTTTGAAATTGATTATGTAAGTGAAAAAGAACTAGTTCCCAATCAAATTAAAAAAATTGAAGCTGCCATTTCTTTATATTTAGAACCTAATTTGAGCATTACATTCGTCCGAAAAAATAACTTAGATAGAACCAATAGAGGTAAACTAAAACAGTTTACCTCTATGCTATAATTTTTTTGTGTAGCGCGGCTTGACTAAAAATTGCGTAAACAGGAAAACTAACATGAACAATAATGCCCGTATGATGTTGTATCCATGAAAAGAACGATATACTGCAAAATTATGTTTAAGTAAAGCCATTTTACCAGCCGAAATAGAGTTGTCCCTTACTCTATATAACGCTAAACTTTCTGGAACCGGCCGCACTTTTTTTATAGGTTTTAGGATGGTAAGCCACATCATCCAGTCTTGTCTTTTTCTAGAATGAGAAATAGGAATTTTTCCGTAGAAAGAAACATCATAAATCCCAGTGAGATTGCCTATGTAGTTGCAGAAGAACAGTTGCTTGTAAGTAAGCTGTATGGGTCCCTCGACGCGTTTGTTTAACAATGTTCCTGCTTCATTCATACATTCGTAAAAAGAAAAAGTAAATGGTAATTTATGCTGCTGCATGAATTGCAATTGTAGTTCTAGCTTATTGGGTTTCCATTTATCATCAGCATCCAAGAAAGCAATGTAATCTCCAGTGGCTTTTGATAAAGCTGTATTTCTAGCAATACCTGTTCCTGAGTTTGTAGAAAGTTTAAAAATACGTATTCGGTTGTCTTGATTTGCAATTGTTTTAGCAATAGATACAGTGCTATCACTTGAACAATCATCAACTAGAATCAATTCCCAATTTGTGTGTGTTTGTTCCTGTACTGAAAGAATAGCTTCAAGAATATACTTCTCTGAATTGTAGCAGGGCATTAGGATAGATACTAAATTGTTTTTCATATCAATATGCTTTTTTATCGCCCCGAATCGTATTGTAAATGGTCAAAAAAATGATTTTAATATCTAATAAAATAGACCAATTTTCCATATAAAAGATATCATATTTCACCCTGTTGATAATGTCCTTATCAGTCTCCACTTCTCCTCTAAAACCTTTTGTTTGAGCGAGTCCAGTGATACCAGGTTTTATAAAATGACGTACCATAAATTTATCCACAGTAAGCGCATACATCTGGGTATGACTTACCATGTGTGGTCTAGGTCCTACTACTGACATTTCGCCCAGTAACACATTAAAAAATTGTGGTAATTCGTCAATACTTGTTTTTCTTATAAAACGACCTACCCTAGTAACTCTAATGTCGTTTTTTGATACTTGATTCAAATGGGCTTCATCATTAAGTTCCATTGATCTAAACTTATAACAAAAAAATTCTTTGTAATTCAATCCATTTCTTTTTTGGATAAAAAACAAAGGCCCTTTTGACTCCAATTTAATGAATATAGCCAATATGGGTGTCAACCATGAGAGCACTCCTGCAATTATGATTAATGAAAAAACAATATCAAAAACACGTTTAATTACCTTGTTCAAAGTATCATCAAGTAGAATGTTACGCAATGATATTACAGGAATATAATTGTAATATTCAAATGTGAAATTCCGCGAAAGAATTTGTTTTTCGCTGGGAATAAACTTTAATGTCTTCAAATTATTATCGGCAAAATAAACAATTTCATTAATTTGGTTTTGGTTTAAATCACTCATAGAACAATACAATTCATCTATTTGATGCTCCAGTACATACTCAAAACTTTCCTTGAGGGTTTTAGACTTATTTTTTTCAAGCTCAAAAACACGCTCAAGTTTGTACCCATAATCTGGGTTCTCTGTAAAAAAATGTTGTAAAGGTTCAGTACTTTTTTCATTACCAATCAAAATTACTTTTCTAAAGTTTCCACCATACAATAGCCTATATTTTTTTAGAAAATAATAAATAGCCAGTTTGACAATTAAAATGATAAATAGTGACAGTAGAGTAAAATACCCAATGCTTTCAAAACTAGAATTATAGGAGTCGTAAAAGGCTAAGGCAAGACAAAAAAGAGAAAATACAACTCCTTGTTTTAAGGCACAATTTAATATAGAAATCACTTTAGTATACCTGTAAACCTCATAAAAACCCAAACTGGCAGCAATAATAAACCAACTTATACTTATGATAACAAAATAAAAAGGTGTCTTTACAGGAAAATCAGTCATATACCATAGTAAGACATTGATTATCAATAAATCAATGGCAAATGAAAAGGGACGAATGTAGCCCGAATATCTTCCTGTTTTTGTTTTCAATAGGATACAAATTAAAATAGCAAGTAGGCAAGCTCAAGCCGTTGCGAATCTTATATAAAGAAATTAATCTAGAACTTTTATTTCACTTCATTAGATTAAAAGAAAGGTAAATGAACTAAAAAATATATTTAGAAAAATCCTTGTGCTCTTCTTTTGAAAGTTCTTCCTTAGATAAAGATTTAAAATACTCATATGTGATTTTCATTCCTTCGGCACGGCCTACTTTAGCTTCCCAACCAAGCAATTCTTTGGCTTTCGTAATATCAGGTTGTCGCTGTAATGGATCGTTTATTGGTAACGGATGGTACACCACTTTTTGATTGGTACCTGTAAGTTTAATGATTTCTTCGGCAAAATCTTTAATAGTAATTTCGTCTGGATTTCCAATATTTACAGGCAAAACATAATCCGAATGCAACAATCTAAAAATACCTTCTACCTGATCATCAACATAGCAAAAAGAACGGGTTTGCATGCCATCGCCAAAAATAGTTAAGTCCTCGCCGCGAATAGCTTGACCAATAAAAGCAGGAATAACACGACCGTCATTGAGGCGCATTCTTGGTCCGTAGGTATTAAAAATTCGAACAATTCTGGTTTCTACGCCATGAAAGGTATGATATGCCATAGTTATGGATTCTTGAAAGCGTTTTGCTTCGTCATATACTCCTCTAGGTCCTATGGTATTTACGTTGCCATAATATTCTTCTGTTTGTGGGTGTACCAATGGATCTCCATACACTTCAGAAGTAGATGCAATAAGGATTCTAGCTTTTTTTACTCTGGCTAAACCCAATAAATTATGAGTACCAAGGGAACCTACTTTCAAGGTTTGTATAGGGATTTTTAAATAATCAATAGGACTTGCAGGCGATGCAAAGTGTAAAATATAGTCTAAATTTCCAGGGACATGAACAAACTTGGTGATGTCATGATGGTAAAATTCAAACTGCTCCAATTTGAAAAGATGCTCAATATTTTTTAAATCTCCCGTAATGAGATTATCCATCCCAATAACATGGTAGCCTTCTTTTATGAAACGGTCACAAAGATGTGATCCTAAAAATCCTGCGGCTCCGGTGATAAGTATTCTTTTCATTACAATAAGTTCTGTTCTTTATTATGATTTACTTTGTTTAACAAACAGTACAATACAATAAAGAAAATTATTCCTCTTTGTCTACTCAAAAAGGATTCGGTCAAAAATAACACTATCATTGTTACCGAAAAAGCGATATGCACAAAATCTTTGTTTCTAATTCCATTTCTAATGGAAATAAACAACATACAAACCAGAATTAAAATACCCAAAAAACCAATTTCAGAAAAAATTTGTACATATTCATTATGAAAATTATATACTCCATAACTGTGGTGCAAATGATGTTCCTTGACTTTATCTTGAATTTTAGTTTGAGCAGCATCTAATCCGAATCCGGTAAAAAAAATACCTTCTTCTTGAAGCATTTCTATAAAAATCCTCGTTTGATAAACCCGAAAAGCAGCCCCTGGAAAAAAGTCATTCTCTTGAAACTGCTCTTGGCTCCAAGCTTGTTTTAAACTAATGCTATAGATTGAATTTTTAGTTTCCTCAGATCCTTCCTTTAAAGAACTATCAACCAGTATGGTTTTTAACTCAATCATAAACCGGTCTCTTATTGGTTTTATTGATGCTATACAGGTTGTTGTTATCAAAACAATGGCTACAAGTATTGCAGTTTTTGTTTTTCTAGAAAATCCAGAAAAAAAGAAAAGATACACCATGACCAAAATAAAATCACAAATTATAATATTCTTTGATGACAATAAAAACACAAATACAACTAGTATTACCAATGCTAATTGATCAAAAATTGTTTTGTTTTTTTGGACCAAAAAATAGAACATCCCAAATGAAGCAAACCCCGAAACATATATTGCATTAAGGCTAACAGTAACCAATTCATGATAAAAAAACACGCTAAAATCTGCTGAACTGCTAAATTTAAGGACTGCTTTTGCTAAACAAAAAATGGCAAAAAACACCATTGAGAAACTGTAAATTTTAAAAACCCGATGCTTTAACTCTTGATTTAAATGGGGTAAAAAGCAAAAAGCAATGGGAATTAATAAAACCAATATTTCCTTTTGTAATCCGGCCTTTGTAGCGTGAACGTCAATGGTCCATAGTAAGGAAAGCACCATTAATACATAAAGGAGCATTGGAAGTATTTCAACTTTTGAAATTGAAAAATTAGCTTTTTTAGCCTTAGAAAAACAAACCAGTAAAAAAATTATACAAGTCATACTCCCGATGTTGTGTTTCAACGGAAGCGTCATGAGCATTGCAGCTAAAAGATAAACCAATAGTGTTTGATTTTGCCACAATTCTTCAATTTTATGAAAGACTTTTTTTGAATAAGGTAAGGTAGGATTCATTTATTTTATTCCAATTAAATTCCTGAATTATGGTATTAAAGTTATCTTGAACAATTTGATTATGATGACTCTTATGAACTGTTTCTCTTAGTTTTTGAACCTCTTTAGCATTGGAAAAATAAAAAGCATTCTCTTTTAAAATGGCTTGATTAAATTCATTCCTATGAGCTACAATTAATGCTTTTGCAGCCATTGCCTCTAGCAACGACGGATTAGTACCACCCACGGAATGACCATGAAAATAAAGCGATGAAAAAAACCTAAGATTATCTAAATGTTCCTTGTTATAGACGCCACCTATAAATCGTATTCTAGGATTGTCTTTAAACTTTTGTTTTAAATAATTACCAAAACTATTGTTGCTATTACCCACAACAACTATCGGTCTATCATTTTTTGAAGCGGCTACTCCATCCAGAATCATTTCTAAATTATTTTCGGGTTCAAACCGAGCTATAAGTAAGTCATAAGTATATTTCTCTAAGTTATAAGGTAAGAGTAACTCCTCATTTGAATTCCAGAATGGTGCTGCTCCATACGCTATGTACGTAGACTCTTTGTTGTACTTTTCTTTAAGATATTTTTGTATTCCAATAGAATCTGCTATTAAAAAATCACTACTTTTTACAGCTCTTTTCTCGGCAAATTGTAAAAATCTTTGAATTTTTGCAGAATATTTAGTTCTCTTCCACTCCATTCCATCCATGTTGGTGATGATCATAGATTTTTTGGGTAACAGAAAAGCCCAAATGGAGTTACTAGTGTATCCTAATTGCAAAATAATATCGAATTTTCTTGTTCTAGAATCTATGATACAATTCAAGTCATAAATAAACTGCCCTGCCGTACCTATTTTGTGTTCTGGATTGTACTTATGGATGATATGCACACCTTGAAACATTTTTTCTTTAAAAACATGATCATGAGTATTGTAAACATAAACCTCATGATTTTGCTTGGCAAGATAAACTGCAAAAATCTCGGCAAATTGCTCAAAACCACCATAATTATTAGGAATTCCTCTAGTTCCGAGAATTGCAATTTTCATTTCATTATTTTTAATCAAGTTCCAAAAATAATGATTTTAAAAGTCTAAAACTCTCAAATACTGGAATTGATATCTAAAATTTAATTCTAATCTATTTAAATACGCTCATTAATAGCTATTTTTGTTTACAAATACATCACCTCAGCAGTTTATGATCAATTTTGAATACCTAGAACATAATTTAAACCCACTCCGTTTAACGTATCTAACCGCTAAACCGTTTCCACACTTAATCATTGATCAATTTTGTGATGAGGAAAAACTAATAAAAGCCTACAATAGCATTCCAGAACTTCATAATAAAAGTAGGGATTATGCTTTTGCCAATAATAAATTTGAAAAATCAAATTATAAAATACTAGGACCAGAATTACAGGAACTGTACGAAGACTTATCCTCGGAAAGGTTCAATAAAATATTATCCTATATCACATCAAAATCTATTTTTGTAGACCCAAAAAATCATGGAGGAGGCTTGCATCAAGGAAAGAAAAACAGCTTTCTTGATATGCACTTAGACTTTAATTACCATCCCATTCAAAACAACTGGTACCGTGAATTAAACCTCTTATTATACCTCAACAAAGACTGGAAAAAGGAATATAAGGGTGAGTTAAAAATAAAAGATCTAAGAACCGGAGAAGAAGCCGAACTGGATGTTCCGTTTAATCGTTTTATTATTCAACAATGTGCACCATACACGTTACATGGATATGATTTAACCAATTTTCCTGAAGGGCATTTTAGAACCTCAATTGCTACATATGCATACCAAAAACATATTTGCCAAATTGAAAAAATTCGGACCACCGATTGGTTCCCAAAAGAAGATGCGTCCTTTTTAAAGAAACAATTTGCTAAAAATTATAACCTTTTAGTGAAAACAAAAAACAAATTTTTTGGCAGTGGTACTGCAAAAAATCAATAAACTAAATTACTTTGTAGTTTCTTTTAAAAGTTGGTAAACCACCTTTGCTGATTTTTCCCAATTAAAAATTTCTTGTATTGAATTGGCCATTTTTTCAAACTCTGCTGTTGTGTTATTTTCAAGAATATACAGCAATTTTTGGTTAAATTCGGTTTGATTATTTGGATCAAAATAAAATTCGTTAAAAAAGCTAAAATCAGACATGGCCGTTTTATTAGAACAAATTGTAGGGATTTTTGCTGCCACAGATTCTAACGGAGGAATACCAAACCCCTCAGCAAATGAAGGATAAACAGCTGCACTTGCTCCTCTAAGTAACAACAACATCGTTTGAAAATCAGTGTTGTTTATGGTTGTTATTTGATTTTTTATCTCAGGCGATAATCCATAAAATATTTCTTTGTACTCTAGATTAGAAATACTTTCATTACCTAGAAAAAGAAGTTGGTGTTTTTTATATAATTCCAAGTCAACAAAAGCCTTCAAAACCATTTGATGATTTTTCCTGGGTTCCCAGCGGCTTACATAAATTATATAATTGTTCAACAAAAATTCATTTGCAACTCGAGCTTTGACTTGCTCCTTAATATAGGTTTCAAAAAAAGCACCGTCAACTGCATTTGGTGTTAATACATAATCAGAAATTCCAAAATGTTGCTCTAATTTTTGTCTGGAATATTCAGAAACCGTGAGTCTAATATCGGCCATTTTAGCGCTTTGCTGGTATAAAATGGTATTAATAAATCTACTAAAAAAAGAAAAATATTCTGGAAAATCAATAAACAATATATCGTGTGTTGTCACGATATATTTGCATCTTTTTACGGGCGAAACAGTGTATTGAAAATGCGCAAAGTCAATTTTATTTTTTGTAATAATCTTAGGAATATCAACAAGAAGTCTCCAAAATTTATTATGATACTGGTATTTTACATACGTCACGTTAGGGTGATCTCCAAAAATAGTTTGTAAGGATTTTGGATTATTGGAACCCAAATACAAATGAAGATCTTCATACTGCATCAAAGCCTTGTAAAGACCTTGAATATACGTTCTAGTACCTTGAAAACCGCTATCAAAAACATGACAGTCAACAAAGATGTTGGTTGTGTTTTTAATATTCATTTAAACTACTTTTTTGACTTTTATACTCTCTTAACATGACCTCTCTTAGGGCAATTAAAAATCCTATTATAATTGATTTGTTATCTAATTTTAAATACAAACCTAAAAAAACCCAATTAGATACAATTAAAAAAACACTAGAACCCAATAATAAATAATTAATGGCTTGTACGGCCTCAAGATTAGATTTCTTTTGTTTGTATAAATGAATCAAGAAAACTAGCAGCAAAATAACTCCTAACAGCCCTGATTTTAGAAAAATAGTCATGTAACCGTTATGAACAATAGGAATGTATTGAACGTACTCATTGTCATTTGTCAATATTTTTCGACCAATATTTAATGTTGACCCCAACCCTTCCCCAAAAAGTACAGCTCGAGGTCCGTTATTTGAAACTTGTTTTACAGTTATAATATTTTCAAATGAGCGGTAATTATCATTGAAATCTTTCCAGTCATCCTTATTAATTCGTGTTTTAAATGCCTCTTCGGGAGCAATTTTTATTTTGTACAAAAACGCTTGAATCCCCTTTCCTTCACGTTTTGGATTGCTATAAACAATGGCCGTATAGCCAATAATTGTAAATAAAAGCACCGATAAAATCACTTTTAATGATCTGTGGCTGTATACTAAATATCCTTTTAGACCCACGTATAAAATAATAAATTGAATCAAGTTGGTTCTCGCCAAATACAAAAAACTAGACAAACCTATAATGAGTAATAAAACCGTTCTTTGTTTTTTTGAAATTTCAATTTTGAAGTTTTTATAAAAAATAAGGACGATTAAAACATAGATTTCATAATCACTAAAATAGCCACCTTGCTGCCTCAAAAAATTAACACTTAACGTTCTAAATTGGATTATGGTGAAAAATAAGGTAACCAAATGTAGTATTGAAATGGCTAGGCCTGTGTAAATTAAAACCTTTAAAGCTAACTTACTACCAAACCTACAAAGCTGATAGCCCACTAATAATCCTATAATAGGTTTTACAAGGTATGTAAAGTCTCTAATAAATAAAAAAACAGTCGTTTTACTAAATAAAGTGGAGACTATTGCAACTAAAAGTATAGTCAAAAAGATCGCGCAATATTTAAGTATAGTAACTGAATATTTTCTTTTAATGGTTATCAATAAAGTGAAAAACCATACCACAAAAGTAAGCTCATAGTTTGCAAACAAAGAAACTACTATACAGAATAAGAATAAAATTTGGTACGGGAAACTTTTATAAATAGTAAAGTTCATCATTATTTTTGCAATCTAATTAATGGTTTCAAAACAATACAATATAAAACGATAATTACTATTTCAATAAAAATTGTAGCTAAAAATGCTCCCTCAAGACCCACATTTTTAATAAATATGAAAAAAACAAGCAGGCTAAAAATAGAAGAGCCAATGGTAATGTTGATATATTCTTTGTTTTTATTTAAAGCAAAAAGCAATTGTTTTAAAGCTATAGAAATTGCCATAAACAAAGGTATGATCAAACCTATTTTAAAAAAAATATTCATTGCATCTAGCTCATTAGAACGTATATTAAAAAACAACAAAATAGGCTTAGTACACACAAATGCAACAATTACTAACAGTACCACTACTGTATAATTAAGCCCATAATACCGCAACCAATGTATAATACCTTTTTTTAGATTTTTATGTATTTGCAAACAAACATCAGCATAAATAAAATTAAAGAACATCTGTAAGTAAGTCCTAAAAATCATTACAATTTGGTCTATAATTCTATACTGCCCTGCCATTGCATTTCCTCCCAGATAACTAATAAACATGATGGGAAGATATTGATAAAAAGACAAAAGTAACTGGGATATTGTTAATGAAAACTCTTGTTTTAATAATACTAGTGCATCTTTACAAACCGAAGAATAAAACCGTAAATGGTATTTTTTTATCAAATAAAATAACCCAATTACGCTTGAAACAATCAATCCAACTCCCAAGTAAGCATTAGCATAGATGTAATCTTCCTTTTTATTGATAAAAGAAAAAACAGCCACAACATAAATTAATTTGGATATAATATTTATACATGAAATCCATTTGTAATTTTCTAATCCTTGAAAAACCCAAGTAGGATTAATTACTTGTCCCAAAACATACAATAAACTTAAAAAGAAAACTGCTTGTTCCTGCCTAAAAAAAGGAACAAACCAAATCAATAGAAAGGAAAAAAATAGTAAAATGGCAAGCAAAAACAATTTCATTACATAGATCGAAACAATTTTCTGATTGATACTTTCAACTTGGTTTCTACCTATCGCAATAGCTTTGGTGCCATTGATATAAGAGCCATAATCCACAATTACATTACATATTAAGGCAAATGAAAAGCCTACACCTATTTTACCTAATCCTTCTTTTTCACAAATCGTTATTAGATAAGGAATAACCACAAGCGGACTAATCAAATTGACAATTTGACCAATTCCATAAATAGTACCATTTTTAATTCTACTATTTTTAAATACCTGTAGACCTATTGATTTAAACAAAATGATGTGATTTATTACAAATATAACATAAGCAGTGCTAGTCCTCTTTCAAATTCATTTCAAACTAAAACAATACTTTATATAATCAAAAAAAAGAGCCACAATTTGTGACTCCTTTTATCTTGAATATCAATTATTTAATAAGCAATTGAATCTGGTCATAAAGTGCTTTTTCTGAATAAAATAATGGATCATATCTTCCGTCTGTTGACTTTATATTTTGAACAACTGATTTGTTTTTTTCTAAAATTGTAACGCAATCATTTGGAATAAAATAGTTGAAAAACAAAGAATCTTTAGCCTCAAAACTTTTACTGAAATAGTTCATTTTAAAATTTTGAATAATGATCTCTTTTTGCCTCTCATTGGTTCCGAAATCAATTCGAATGTAATTTGGAAGTACATCTTCTGGAAGTACAAAAACTATATCTTGCGGCTTTTCATTAGCTTTTATAGATACCCAAACCGAATTATCTTCTTGATAAGGAGCTTCATAATCATTTTGACTATAATACAACTGGAAATTATCATCAACTGTAACTGTGGCTGTCAAAGTTACTTTAAAACTGTTTTTAATAGCTTCAGTCTCAGCAGGACTTTCCTCTTTTTTATTCTCCTCATTTTTGCAAGAACTAAATACTATTGATAAAATTATGCATGCAAAAAATAATTGTTTTTTCATTTTTTTAAAGATTTCGGCATTGATACTTTTTTAAAAATCTACAAGATGCCAACTGTTTAACTATTCATTTTCTGTTTTTAAGATAACCAATATCAACATTTACAAACTATTTGCTTTGCATAGCAATTAAGGATTGCTTTTTATAAAAAACCATGAAAGAATTCACCAAAACAAACAATACAATAAATAATATCGGCAGTGCTATTTTTTTATTTCCATGAAGCAAACCTATTTTTTTAATGTTTAACGTTACACTAACGTCTTTTATAATCTTATCACTTCCCAAAAGATTAATTTGATGTATTCCTTGTTCAACCACCAATAAATCTTTAGTTTTAATGACATCATTTAGCTGCGTATTCTCATTGTAATATACTAGTTTATCATTTTTTTGAGTAGCATTTGCAGTAGCCGAAAAAGAACCTAATACATTGTTTATTTGAGAAATAATGGTGTCATTTTGCTTCATCTTGACTTCAATATTCTTTAAACTTACTTTTTTAATTTTTTTAAAATACTCCGATTCATTTAAAAAAGATATCAGTGGCTCTGCTATTTCTTTATCAGAAATTTGACGGTCACTCTCAAATAAGATAGTGTGATAGGTATAATTTTTACTAGTCACATTATCTTCAATAATTTTTTTGATGTCGCCATTATCCGCCATTAATTTGATCAACTCAAAATTTTCTGGTGTGTTCTTTATGAAATTGTACACATCAGCAATAGGTTCAATCTCAATTCTTGACAAACGTTTAGGATGAACAATCCCAACTACGTTTTTTAAGAATAATGTGTCTTTTGATTTAATTTTTGATTCAATTAAATCCACTTTTGAATATAAATAATCTACACTACCAAAATTAGGCTGAACAATAATAGAATGCTCATAACTTTTTTGTGTCTTGTCTAGATACAAGCCCAGACCAAAACCAACAAGAACCAAAACAAAAACCAGTATTGCATTGCGAATAAAAAACTGGATTCCTTTAAAAATAGAAGTGCCAATCCAATCAAAAAATTTTCCAATTTTTTTGGAAACCTGATTCAAATCTATTTCTTGATCCTCTTGGTTACTGGGCACATTTGTACTCATTTATTGTTATTATTTTACGTTGAAAATTTGTTCCAATATTTTAATTGTGATCAAGTAAGTTGGTTTTACACCTGTTGTTCCTAAACCACCTGAAGCCAGTGTACTTCCTGTTTCAAGCGGATTATCTGAAGCGTAATAGGCATAACGTACTTTGATGTCATGAGGAACACTTCTTCTAATTTTTGAGGCAGATTGAATGGCTTTTTGATAATAAGAACCTTCCATTTCAAGACCAATAATTCCCCAAGTAGACTCGTGGAAAAACTTTAATAAATCTCTGTTCTGTAATGACGTACCTAACACAGTTACCATTGGTCCCGCAAAAACAGCAATGTCATTACCTTCAAACATCTCAGCAGTTAGTTCGTTTTCAAAGAAATAATTGTCTGCAGTTCCTTCATTTATATGCGCATTTGGAATCATGATGTCACCCTTTCCGCCTTCAAGAATTCCTGCTTTACCCATGATAGAAACCGATTCTACGTTTAATAAAGTGTCTTTCTTAAAAGGTTTCAACAACTCGTCAATTGTCTCATAGGCTTGTTCCCCAAAAGCATAATCCATCACTATTAAAACTGGTTTTTTATCATCAGTCTTGGCACCAGGAAATGAGGTTTTAGCCCAATTAATCTTGGCTGTATCAAAAATTTGCACATCAATATTAGTTCCTGATGTATCTGGCAAAGAAATCATTCCTTGTTTCATTGCAACTGCAGTAACTTGATTGCGTACCTCATCAGCTCCGGATCTACTTAACTCTTCATAAATAAAGAAATCCGATTTGTCTTTGAACTTCGTTTTTAAAACTTCAGTTGCAAAAATCGAATTCATCACACTGTGCATATTGGCACTAATTACGTGAATTGGTCGGTCTAAAAGTTGATTCTCTTTTAAAACCTCTTTAATATTGGTAGCCCAAACTTCGCCATGAATGTGGTGCCCTAAACGTTCTCTTAAAATTGGACTAAAAGTGATGGTTCTCTTGTTGTCATCAACTATTTCTTCGATAGCTAATTTTCCTAACCAATAAATCACGTGTAAAAAACGGTCTGGGGCAGCTGCTGAACCAAAGGCATCATAAATATCCAAAACCTCAGCAAAAGTTCTACCTAATATGTTAGCTGCATGCGAGATAGCCTTCTCTTTCTCTACTTGCGTAAGCTTTTTCTTTTGAGAAACTGCCTGTTCTAATTTGTACCAGTCACGAGAAACCTCACCAGCATCATCCAGTAAAACACGGTTCCTGATTTTGTGCGATTCAATAAATATGAAGGTCAAGTGCGTTAAAATATCGTAAATATCTGATCGCCCTCTTGTAATTTCGACATTCATTTGCTCCTCATCAATTCGGTAGCAATTACGACGTCTTTTTGGAGGAACAATAGCTTGAAAATGCGATTTAGAGTAACCTTCGTCTGAAGTAAGATTGATAAAACGGCATTCTTCAATTCCTACCGGAAGTCGTTCAATTACGTATAAAAGTCCGTTCAATTCTACTTTCTCTTCGGCAATATTCCCGTAAATCTCTGGTCGTAACGCAAGCAAAGCCTCGCGAAGCGTATCCCCTGACACTCCCATTGGCTTGTAAAATCCTCTATTAAAAAGGTGGCGCATGGTAATGTACATTTTTTCAATGGCTGCCGATGATTCTTGTGCTCTTGAGCGCGATATATTTTTTGTTTCTTTCATTTTCTACTTATTTTCTAACCTGCAAAGGTATGACATTTATTCTCTTTTTAACAAATCCACTATCTTTCTGTCATTCGAAAGTCTTGGAATTTTGTTTTGCCCCCCTAATTTACCAATCGATTTCATGTATTCTTGAAAACCGTTTTTAACTACTTTGGTAACCACCACTTTTTGCAACACCTTGCCCACAATCAAATCATCATAATACATGTTTTGTTTGCGCATGGCATTGTCCAGCGCTTCCGCAAAATTTTCTAAGTTTTCTGGTTCTCCCGATCCTTCGGAATCAAATTCTATAAACCATTCGTGATATGGTAATCCCTCGACTGGCGTGATTTGTGGGGCTACTGTAAATTCATTGATTCTGATTGATGTTCCAATAATAGCTTCTTGCAACGCACTTTCTACTTCCTTACCAATAACATGTTCTCCAAAAGCCGATATGTAATGCTTTATTCTGCCAGATACAATGACACGGTACGGTTTTAAACTCGTAAACTGAACGGTATCACCAATATTATACCCCCAAAGTCCTGCATTGGTAGAAATTATCAAAACATAATTGACATTCAATTCAACCTCACCAATTGTGTAACGTCTTGGATTTTGGGTATAAAATTCGTCACTTTTGATAAACTCATAAAAAATTCCGGAGTTCAGCAGTAGTAACATTCCTTTTTCCTTTTGAGAATCTTGATACGCAAAAAATCCTTCCGAAGCTGGAAATAATTCAATGCTGTCTACTTTTCGACCTATTAAATTCTCGAACTTCGCCCGATACGGTTCGTAATTCACGCCGCCATAAATGAACAAATTAAAGTTTTTGAAAATTTCGCCCACAGGCTTCCCTCCTTTTTGATGCAATTTTTCAAAATACATTTGCACCCAAGATGGAATCCCGGAAATCACAGCCATATTCTCGTGAAACGTTTCCTCTACAATGGCGTTTACTTTGGTTTCCCAATCTTCAATGCAATTGGTTTCCCAAGATGGCATTCTATTTTTTTGAAGGTATTTTGGAACAAAATGCGCTACAATTCCGGATAACCTTCCTAGTTTTATTCCGTTTTTTTCTTCTAAGATCGGGCTTCCTTGCAAGAAAATCATTTTACCATCCACAAAATCAGCTTTACCTGTTTCATGAATGTAATGCAAGATCGCATTTCGAGCAGCTTCAATATGATACGGCATTGATTCCTTAGTCAACGGAATATACTTTGCTCCTGATGTAGTTCCTGATGTCTTAGCAAAATACAAAGGTTTCCCTTTCCATAGAATATCTGCTTCGCCTTGTACCACTCGTTCAACATAAGGTTTTAACGCCTCATAATCTCGAATAGGTACTTGCTTTGCAAAGTCTTTTTCGGTTTTTATACTTTCAAAATGATGGTCTTTTCCAAACTGAGTAGTCCTTGCTTGAGCAATTAATTGTTGTAATACTTTTTGCTGTGTAGCAACTGGTTCTGTTGCCCATTTTTGCGTTTTCTGGTATATTTTATGTGCAAATAATTTTGCAGCAAATGATTTTATTGACATTATGTAAGTGCTTCTTTTTAAAGATTTTTAGTTTGACTTTTTAGTTTTAGAACCAGATGATTTTGCTTTTTGGTCTTCAAGTGCAACTTGTTCTCGTAACTCCAACTCCGCATCAGTAGCGGACAAGTCTATTTCTTTATCTGAAGTAGTTGCCGATTCTAAAATGGAATCCTTGTTGAATTTTGCGTATTCTAATTTTCCGGTCAATACCTTTTTTATTCCTTTCAAATAATCCTCATTTTGTTTAATAGCCTTAGACAAAGAATCTGATTTTAAAGCAAGTTCTATGGCTTCTCTTTTTAATTTTGAGGATGAATAGCCTGGTATAAACTCTCTCAAAGGAGTAAATGCAATTATAAAAGTAGTAACAATTATAATAAGTATTGCCCCTACACTCGCTACTACAAAAACATTCATCAAGGTAAGTTTCAAGGAAAAAGTTTCTTCAAAAGTATCCTCGTTTAAGATAATTAAACGCCTCTTATTGAATAAATTTTCCTTTATTAATTTACGTTTTAGTCTTTTCTTGGACATAGAATTTGTTTATCAAACAAATATAACAATAATTGTTATTGCTTGTATTTACTAGTTTTTACAAGCCGTTAAAATAAAAATACCACATTTAGTAAATTTTTAATGATGATTGAATCAAAAAAACTCAGCAAAAAAAAATTAGGTTGCATATTTCTATTTACCTTTGTAACTTATATTTAAATATTAGAGATATGAATTTTTTAAACATAACTTTAGGTTTCATGCCGGGTGGTTCAGAGTGGATTTTAATCATTGCTGTTGTTTTACTTCTTTTTGGTGGTAAAAAAATACCGGAATTAATGAAAGGTCTTGGTGGTGGGATCAAGGAATTTAAGAATGCTGCAAAAGAAGACAGCCAGACTTTAAGTAAAAAAGACGAAAGTACTCCTAAAGAGTAACTCATTTAAACTTATTAAAAAAGCCCAAACAGCAAGTAAAATTTGTTGTTTGGGCTTTTTTTTGTGTTAAAATATTTTTTTATTAATGGGATAAAAAATGTTTTTTATAAAATTTTTTAAAAAATAAGTTTTATATCATAAAATTTATTTTAATTTTGTTAAAAATATTTTTAACTTTATTAAAATGAAATTACCAATTGTTTGTCCAAGTTGCGAAAATGCACTTCGTGTTAGTCAAATGAAATGCGATCAATGTGAAACCGAAGTAAACGGAAATTATGATTTGCCACTTTACTTAAAATTGACCAGAGATGAACAAGATTTTGTTTTAGAATTTTTTTTATCCAGCGGTAGTATAAAAGAAATGGCAAAGCAAGCCGGAAACTCCTATCCTACCATGCGCAATAAAATGGACGATTTGATTGAAAAAATTAAAAACTTAAAATCTTAGTTATGAATTGGCAAAGTATTTTTAATCCTTTTTCTAGATATTCAGAGAAACAATTGTTCGTTGTTGGTTTCGTCTTTTTAATTGTAAATTGTTTTGTTTGTTTTTTTACTAAAACACAAATGGATAGTATTTTTCATTTTTCTGAAAATAAAAATCTAACTATTGAATTTGCCTTTATATTCGTTGGTATCAGTATACTATCTGCTATACTATTTCTATTTTTATTTGCGCTAATACTTAATAAGAAAACCAGATTTATTGACATTGTAAACACCGTATTAATTTCTCAAATGCTTAATTGTATTGTCCTACTTTGTATAAAATTTAGCGGAATGGACGCATTGGCTAAAAACTTAAAAACAAATTCAGGAATTGGGGGAACTGTTGATTTAATTCAATTTACTTTTTCTGTTTTAATAGTTCTTGGTATTTCGATGTACGGTTTTGTTTTAATTTATAATGGTTTTAAAACAGCTACAAATTTTAAGAAATGGTATCATATTATTTTATTCGTAGTTCTATTATTCATTTTTATATTGTTTCACCAGGTTTATATCCAAAATTTATTGGTGATATAAACTAAAAAATCAAAATTCTTTTCCTTTCAAAATTTACTTTGACAAAAACCAAAATTTGTCAAGGTTAGAAAACTATTGTCTACTAATTTAATTAACTAATCATTATGAAAACTAAAATTTTAAGCATTTTACTATTAAGCATTCAGTTTATTTTTGCACAAGAAATAACTGGTTCTTGGCAAGGTGAACTAGACGTTCAAGGAATGAAATTGCCACTGGTTTTTCACATTAAAAAAGAAGGTGAAAAACTTATTTCAACTCTTGACAGTCCAAAACAAGGGGCCACAAATATTTCAGTTAATACAACCAGCTACACTGCTGATCAATTAACACTTGAGCTTTCTGCATTGGGAATCTCCTACTCCGGAAAAGTAACAAATGAAAGCATTAACGGTACTTTTAAGCAAGGTGGAATGGAATTACCATTAATACTTTCTAAAATTAAAGGTGATGGGCTTGCGCCAAAATTGAACAGACCACAAACTCCAAAAGCACCCTTTACATATAAAACAGAGGAAGTAACTTTTATCAATTCTTCAGACAAAAATACTTTAGCTGGCACACTATCTGAACCGAACAATTTCAATAAAAAAGAGCCCATTTTGATTATGATTACGGGTTCAGGAAAACAAAATCGTGATGAAGAGCTTTTTGGCCACAAACCCTTTGCAGTAATCGCTGATGATTTTGCTAAAAAAGGTATTGCCACTCTCCGACTAGACGATCGCGGAATTGGTGGCTCATCAAAAGGGAGTAATGAAGATACTTCATTAAATTTTGCAACAGATATCAATGCAGCAGTACAATTTTTAAAAGCAAAAGGTTTTGAAAACATTGGTTTAATTGGTCATAGCGAAGGCGGCATGATTGCTCCCATTGTGGCCAGTACAAACAAAGACGTTAAATTTTTAGTGTTGATGGCTGGGCCAGGTCAACCTATAAACGAACTTTTGGTACAACAAATTTACTTGGGTGGAAAACTAGCGGGAATAAGTGAAGAAGAGCTTCAAAATAGCAATAAAATCAACCGAATCAAGTTTGATTTTATTAAAAATTACAAAGGCACCTCTTTTGATGCCGACTTTGACAAATTTATTAAAACCACAGGAGAAGCAGTAGCAGAAGATGAAAAAAAACAGATGAAAAATGCTTGGTTCAGATATTTTATCGCTTTTAATCCAGACGAATACGTTTCTAAGGTAAAGATTCCTGTTTTAGCAATCAACGGAAGTTTAGATTTTCAAGTACCTGCAAAAGAAAATTTGGAAGCCATAAAAAAATCATTGACCAAGGCTAAAAACAAAAATTTCGAAACCTACGAATTTCAGGGCATGAATCATCTTTTTCAGGAATGTAAAACGGGTTCTTTTGCTGAATATGCCGACATTGAGCAAACCATTTCACCAAAAGTTCTTGATAAAATGAGCTCTTGGATAATCGCTAGAAAATAAAAACTGTCTGCTTACAAATTTAGAAATCCCAAAATTCAATATCTTTCATTGAATTTTGGGATTTTTTTATTTTACAAAACCATCGTCAACTGAATTCGCTTTCTATCTTCATCTACTTCGGTTACTTTTACAGTAACATGCTGGTGTAACTTCACCACTTCGTTTACGTCGCTTACAAAGCCTGCTTTGAGTTGAGAAATGTGTACCAAACCACTTTCTTTAATCCCTAAGTCTACAAAACAACCAAAATTGGTAATGTTATTGACAATTCCGTTCAAAATCATTCCAGTCCTAACGTCTTTAATGGTTTTTACATTCGGATCAAATTCAAAAACCTTTGCAGCTTTTCTAGGGTCTAAACCGGGTTTTTCTAATTCTTTAATAATGTCTTTTAAAGTCAATAAACCTATCTCAGCCGTAACATAATTTTCTGGTTTAATTAAGGCTGTTTTCTCTTTGTTAGCAATCAAATCGGTTACTTTCAACTTTAAATCTTTGGCCATTTTTTCCACAATTGAATAAGCTTCGGGGTGAACGGCTGAGTTATCCAATGGATTTTTCCCGTCTTTAATTCGAATAAAAGCAGCCCCTTGCTGGAAGGCTTTTTCGCCCAAACGAGGTACTTTTTTGAGTTGTTTTCGATCCTCAAAAGGACCATTTTCTGAACGGTAATTCACAATATTTTCGGCTAACTTCTCTCCTATTCCACTCACATAGCTCAACAAATGTTTACTCGCCGTATTGATGTTGACACCCACAGAGTTTACACATCGAACCACCGTTGTATCCAGTTCTTCTTTCAATTTACTTTGATCCACATCGTGCTGGTATTGGCCTACGCCAATGGCTTTTGGGTCAATTTTTACCAACTCGGCCAAAGGATCACTCAATCGGCGACCGATAGAAACCGAACCTCGCACGGTTACATCATAATTTGGGAATTCCTCACGAGCAATTTTTGATGCCGAATATACTGAGGCACCCGCCTCTGAAACGATGAAAACCTGAACCGCTCTATCAAAAGCAATTTTTTTGATAAAGAATTCGGTTTCTCGAGATGCCGTTCCGTTTCCAATGGAAATTGCGTCAATATTGTAGGCATTTACCATCGATTTTATCTTTTTCATGGCCATAGCAGTTTCGTTTTGTGGCGCATGCGGATAAATGGTTTCATTGTAAATCAAATCGCCTTTTTCGTCTAAGCAAACTACTTTGCAACCTGAACGAAATCCTGGGTCAATAGCTAAAATTCTTTTTTCACCCAACGGTGGCGCAAGCAATAACTGCCCTAAATTAGTAGCAAAAACCTGAATAGAATTGGCATCAGCCTTGGCTTTCGCTTCCTGCAAAGCTTCGTTTGAAATAGCAGGGTTTAGCAATCGTTTGTAGCTGTCTTCAATGGCTAATTGTACGTGTGGCGTGGCTGGACTGTCTCCTTTTAAAACCAATTCGTCAATAATATCATAGGCTTCGTCCAAATCGACTTCGACTTTAAATTTGATAAAACCTTCGTTTTCGGCACGAAGCATTGCTAATAATCTATGTGAAGGTGCTTTTGTCAACGGTTCAGACCAATCAAAATATTGATTGAATTTTTGAGCGCCTTCTTCGTCTTTTTTGGTTTTTACTACTTTGGTTGTAATGGTTGCTTTGCGCTCGTATAAACGACGCAATTGTTTACGAACAAAAATATTTTCGTTAATCCATTCTGCAATAATATCTCTTGCACCCTGCAAAGCAGCATCTTCATTCTTCACATTATCGTTCAAATATTTCGTTGCTAGGAACTCAACATCATCTTTATTTTGAGCCATGATGATTTTCGCTAAAGGTTCTAAACCATTTTCTCGAGCCACATCAGCTTTGGTTTTTTTCTTCTTTTTGAAAGGCAAATACAAATCTTCTAATTCTTGTAAATCAAAACTTTGTTGTATTTTTTTGTCTAATTCAGATGTTAATCCGTTTTGCTCTTCAATTGATTTTACGATCCCTTCTTTGCGTTTTACAATCGCTTCGTATTCTTTTTGAAGCTTGGCAATGTGTTCAATTTGTACTTCATCTAGATTTCCAGTAGTATCTTTTCGATAACGGGAAATAAACGGAATCGTACAATCTTCTTGTAAAAGTTGAACTGTTTTTTGAATGTTTATGGCCTCTGTAGCAACCTGTTTTTTAATGAAATCTATATTTGTCATTGTCTCTATTTTCTAAAGGCTAAAATAATATCTTTGACTTTAATTTAAATCAAATGACTGCTTTATTCTGTTTCTTTTTTATGATTAACCTAATCGCTTTTGTGAGTATAGGTTACGATAAATTTTTAGCTAAAAATCAAAAAAGAAGAATCTCAGAACTAACTCTTTTGAGTTTTGTATTTCTAGGGGGAACATTTGGTTCCGGAATTGCAATGCTACTTTTTAGACATAAAACAGCCAAAAAAAGCTATTTATGGAAGTTTTGGTTACTTGCTACTTTACAAATTGCACTGCTCTATCTATGTTTTAACTTTGGAATTTTAAGTGATAAAACATTAATTTAGTCAATAGAAAATAAAAAAAGCCCAGTGAAAAACTGAGCTTGATGTAATTATAAAGCTGCGAAGCAGCCAAAATTTTATGGACAGGCTATTTTATTGACACGATTTTGGTGTCTGCCACCTTCAAAATCAGTAGTAATAAAAGCTTCAACCATTTCTAATACTTGTGGAATTGAAGTGAAACGAGCAGGAATACTAATAATATTAGCATCATTATGTTGGCGCGCTAAAACTGCAATTTCTTTAGTCCAACACAAAGCTGCACGAACTTGAGCATGTTTATTAACAGTCATTGCAATTCCGTTTCCGCTTCCGCAAATTACAATTCCTAAATCAGCTTTACCTTCTGTAACATCAGTAGCTACTGGATGTCCAAAATCAGGATAATCAACACTATCAACTGAATCAGTTCCGTAATTGGTTATTTGATGTCCTTTTGCGATAAGCATTTCAACAATTGCCTTTTTGTAATCTGGTCCGGCGTGATCGTTTCCTATTGAAATTTTCATTTTGTATGTTTTAAGTTGTGTGTTGCAAATTTAGAGAAACTATTCAACTATTAAGGAGTAAATACCGCTAAGTTTGTTGCCTAAAATTGATTGTTATAAACACTATTTTCAGGCCATTTTTATAATATTATTTAAAGACTTAGTAATGAAATATTTAGCAGTTATTAACAATTTTAATAAGTGTATAAATACTTGTAAATCAGTGTAAAAAGTAATATTAAAATGTTAAAATTTTGCATTGTTAATACCAAAATGCAAATGCTTGATATTCAGATAACTTTAAATTAACATAAAATGTTCATAACTTGAGATAGAAAATAAGAACTATTTTTTGGTTAAATGAAAAAAATAACTAATCCAAAACTGACTTATTAATTCCTAATTTAGTTTGATGAATTTTTAGAAAAGTTATCAATACTCAAAAGTACTTTATTAACTAATTTTAAAAAATTACTTATTTACAAATTCAATTCATTTGTAATTATCAACCGTTGTTAATTAAAAATAGAAACTATTTTAAAATCAATAGATTAATATAATATAAGTATGTTGATAAGTCTAAATAACATCTTAAAACTGATTTTCAATATCATTTTTAAAAAATTTATTGCCATTATTAACACACTATAATAACAACCAAGAAGGATTTAAAATTTAATTTTTCTTTTTGTTTATTTAAATATATGTTCACAACTTTGAAAAAAGAAAATTCAAAAATTTTTAAAATTGATCTCAAACGATTTTCAAATTGTTGTTCAAGTGATCCAAAAGAGCTTGCACTTTTTCAAAATCGTTTTGATGAATTTTGAGTTTGATTCCGCCGTAGGCAAAACTGCTAAACGGATCGACTGCTACGAGATTTTCGTTTTCGAAAAAAAAAGCAATTGCTTCTTGCTCTAATAAATGTTTGATGACCACAATTTCGTGAGCATAATTGAAAATGGCAATCGTTTTAAATGCTTCCATTGGTATAGTTTTTATAAAGATACAACTATTACGTAAAGTTATATTTTATTTAAATCTAGCGCTATTTTAGTGATAACACTTTAGTATTTCGTAATTTTAGACTTTTAAGAACAAGATTTATGAGTAAAAGATTAAGAAAGCCGATAAAGAAAGGGAAAGATTTCACGGATAAAATATTAAAAATACTATCTCAAAGTGCTAATAAAGCATTCAATTATAAACAAATAGGAGCCAAGCTAGAACTTGATGATACAGAGAGTAGAAATCAAATTATAAAAGATTTAAAAATTTTAGCCTCGCAAAACAAGATTATTGAGTCGGAACCAGGTAAATTTTTGGTAAAAGCTGCTAGTCAAGATTATTACGAAGGTAAAATTGACATGACTGGTCGTAAAACAGCCTTTTTTGTTTGTCCAGATCTTGAGGATGATGTTTTTATTCCTACCGCAAACTTGAATCATGCTTTAGATAAAGATATCGTAAAAGTATATGTGTACAACCGCAGAAAAGGAAAACGTCCTGAAGGTGAAGTTATTGAAGTCATAGAACGACACAAAACAGATTTTGTAGGCGTAATTGATATCCAAGCTAATTTTGCTTTTGTCTCTACTGCTAATCCAAAAATGTATACTGATATTTTTATTCCAAAGGATAAAATAGGAGAGGCGGAGCAAGGTGATGTAGTTTTGGTGCATATTGAAGATTGGCCAAAACGTGCTGATAGTCCGTTTGGGACTGTTGTAAAAGTTTTAGGTAAACCAGGCGAACATGATACGGAGATTCACGCGATTTTGGCTGAATACGGTTTGCCATCAGAGTTTCCTATTGAAGTTGAAACTTATGCACAAAAAATAGATACTTCGATTACGGAAGAAGAAATTGCCAATCGTCGTGATATGCGTGATACATTGACCTTTACCATAGATCCAAAAGATGCTAAAGATTTTGATGATGCACTATCATTCAAACAATTAGAAAATGGTAATTACGAAATTGGAATTCACATTGCTGATGTATCGTATTATTTAGAAGAAGGAACCATCCTTGACGATGAAGCTTATCAACGTGCTACATCGGTTTATTTAGTGGATAGAGTAGTACCTATGTTGCCTGAGGTGTTGTCAAACTTTGCGTGTTCCTTGCGTCCGCATGAAGAGAAATATACTTTTTCGGCCATATTTGAAATTACTGATAAAGCGCAAGTTGTAAACCAGTGGTTTGGTCGAACCGTAATTTACTCGGATCAACGTTTTGCTTATGAAGAAGCGCAACACATCATAGAAACGAAACAAGATGTTATTCCCGTTGAAATTTCGATCACTGGAGCATCTTATCAAGTTCCTGCAGAAATTGTTGCAGCAACGCTTAAAATGGACGAAATAGCTAAGATTTTTAGAAAAAAGAGAATGGCTGATGGTGCCATCTCTTTTGACAAAGTCGAAGTAAAATTCAACTTAGACGATGCGGGTGAACCACAAGGAGTTTACTTTAAAGTTTCAAAAGATGCCAATCATTTGATTGAAGAGTTTATGCTTTTGGCAAATAAAAAAGTAGCAGAATACATTGGTAAACAAAAGAAAACCTTTATTTATAGAATCCATGATGAGCCTAATGAAGACAAATTAATAGCCATGCAAACCGTAATTGCTAAGTTTGGTTACAAAATTGATTTCAGAAACAAAGGCGATATTTCGAAATCTTTGAATCAATTAATGGCGGATGTTAATGGTAAAAAAGAGCAAAATTTAATTGATACACTGGCTATTAGAAGTATGAGTAAAGCCAAATATTCTACTGATAACATTGGTCATTACGGACTTGCTTTTGATTATTATTCTCATTTTACATCGCCAATACGTCGTTATCCAGATGTTATGGTGCACCGTTTGTTACAGTTTTACCTTGATGGAGGAAAATCAGTAGATGAAGAAACGTATGAAACCAAATGTTTACATTCCTCAACTATGGAAGGTTTGGCAACCAATGCGGAACGTGATTCTATCAAATACATGCAAGTAAAATACATGCAAGATCATCAGGATCAAGAGTTTTTGGGTGTGATTTCGGGTGTGACAGAATGGGGAATTTATGTTGAAATTATCGAAAATAAATGCGAAGGAATGGTTCGTATTCGAGACATACGTGATGATTATTACACTTTCGATGAAAAACAATATGCATTAACAGGAGCAACTTCTGGTAAGATATTGCAATTAGGAGATGAAATTTTCGTTAAAGTTAAAAATGCCGATTTAGTTAAAAAACAATTGGATTTTAATTTTTTAAGAAGAGTTAGTGAACCTATTAAGTAAAAAAAAATGAAATCAAAGATTCAAGAATACCAAAAAAGTAATTTTAAAAATTGGACTAAAAAAATAGTGCTACTTGTATTTGTAATTTTAAGTCAAATTACGAATGCTCAAGTATCTAGAAATCTGGGTGATTTTGATGAAGTTAGAGTTTTTGATAAGATTAAAGTGTTATTAATTCCAGCTTCGGAAAACAAGATTGTTATTACAGGTGATCGATCTGAAGAATTAGAGACTGTAAATAAAAACGGAATTTTAAAAATAAGAATGCCGTTCCCAAAATTACTTTCAGGTAATGACATCACTGTAAAATTATATTTTAATAAAATTGAAGAAATTTCAGTTAGTGAAGGTGCTTATGCTTCTAGTGAATATGATTTTAAACAAACTAGCTTAGCAGTAAATGCAACATCTGGTGGCGAAGTTATTTTAGATTTAAACGTAGAAAAAGTAAACGTAAAAGTCAATGCTGGTGGAATTGTTACCTTAACTGGAAAAGCAACAAATCAAGACGTTGTAATTACATCTGGAGGTATTTTAAGTTCCAAAGATTTAATTACCACACAAACCGCCATAAGTGTCTCTGCAGGTGGTGAAGCAGATGTTTATGCTACCACGCTCGTAGATGCAAAAGTTCGTGCTGGAGGTTCTATTTTTATTTATGGTAAACCCAAACAAATTAATAAAGAAGTTTTCATAGGTGGTAAAATTCAAGAAAAGTAGATAATCCTTGGTATATTTACAGGCAACAAATTTTAATTTTGAATGGTAAACGATATTTTAGCGGGTATTCCTTGGGGAATATTTCTTAGTTTTATGATAGGTCCTGTTTTTTTTATACTACTTGAAACCAGTATTATAAAAGGATTCAGAGCCGCTTTAGTTTTTGATTTAGGTGTTGTATTAGGAGATATTTTTTTTATTGCTATTGCGTATTTAGGAAGTTACAGATTGATACAAAGTATTAAAGACCAACCGGCATTATTCATTTTTGGTGGTGTTATTATGTTAGCTTACGGTATTATTTCATTTGTACAATTGAAAAAAGAACAAAAAATAAATACCGATCTTATTGACAAAGAAATTGTCAAAAAAAATTACATAAGTCTATTTGTAAAAGGATTTTTACTCAACTTTATCAACATAGGCGTTCTCGGTTTTTGGGTTGCCATTATTATATCTGTGGGACCAAAACTGGAGATGCAAACGTCTAGAATGATAACTTTTTTTATATCTGTAATATTGAGTTATTTAATCATTGATTGTTTTAAGATATTGTTAGCCAAACAATTAAAAACTAAACTTACACCAGTAAATATTCTTAAAATTAAAAAAGGAATAAGTGTAGTGATGATGGTTTTTGGGATAGTACTAATCACTCAAGGTTGGTTTCCTGAAGAAAAAGAATTGGTTAAAAAAGCATTTGAAAAAATAGAGAATAAGTAATTTTACAAAGGATATAATTATGAAATTTTTATACATTCTTATTATATTCTTTTCTTTTTCATTAAAAATTTTTGCGTGTGAATGCAATGTACCTTCGACTGTAGAGGAATTTACAACTTCTGACTATGTTTTTGAGGGTATAGTAGTATCTAAAAAATATAGTAAAGATTATTTAACTTATAAAATTACCTTTAAAATTCTTAAACATTACAAGAATGGTAACAACCCAAAAAATTTAAGTTTTGTTTTAACTTCTGAATCTAGATATACAAAAAATGTTACCTCCTGTAACTGGGATGTAAATATTAATGAAAAGTGGTTAGTTTATGTGAATAAATCCAGTGATGGTGAACTGTACTTTTCAAAACATTGTTCAAATTCACAACAAATTAATTCTCCTCTTTATTATAGCTATCAACGTTGGTTGGATAATGTTAAGAAGTTAAAATTGGATGATTTTATCTACGATAATGAATTTAGAACCAATTTTTCTGTTTCATATTCACCTGTTGATTCTATTTTTAAGAATGGTCTAAAAAAAGAATATGATGATAAATATATTGGACTTTATCTTTTAATTGATAAAGAAGGTAATCTTAAATCTGCTAATATGCAAAATCAATTGATTCCAATTTATGATTCAATTTATAATCTTAAGAAAGATATTCAGATTGTCCCAACTATACAAATATCAGAATTTGCAAAAGATGCAATTGAGTTAATATTAAATGTAAAAAAATGGGAAATTAGGAGAATTCCAGTTTCTAAAATTCCTATTTCATACATACAATTTATTGGTATTTATTATGAAGCAAATGAAAAAAAGTGGAAGTATGAATTGCGTTGAAATAAATTTTACTTTTATAAAGTAAGTTTTTTTAAATGCTTAATGTTTATATGTTATTTTAGAAATAAGTATGACATAAAAAAAAACTCCAAATTGTATTGATTTTTAATTGTTTACGTCTTGATTTGAACCTTAATTTACCTTACTTTTTCTAAAAATAAATCACAAAAACACTTCCAATTTTCTCTGATGTTTAGTTGTGGATAGTCCAGATTCGAACCATTATTTTACTTTATTTTTTCTAAAAATAAATCACAAAAAAACCCTCAAGTTTCCTTAAAGGTTTTCGAGGCATCTCCCGAAGCTGCGGGATGGATTCGAACCATTATTTTACTTTATTTTTTCTAAAAATAAATCACAAAAAAACCCTCAAGTTTCCTTGAAGGTTTTAGAGGCATCGTCCGGATTCGAACCGGAGTAGGAGCTTTTGCAGAGCCCAGCCTAGCCGCTCGGCCACGACGCCAATATTTAATTGGTTTGCAAATGTACTATAAAATTTCTTAAATGCAAGTTTCAATTTCTAAATAAAACATATAATTCTATTACAAAGTAATTTTCTTTATTAAGAATAACAGAAATTAATTTCTATATTCTTCCATTTCAATAGTAACTGCTTCAACGTCACCACCAATTGGAGGATTTAGTTTTGATACCTGAACTACAATTCTTGATATAGCCGCAATCTCATTAAAAATACGATTTACTATTCTATGCGCCACATGCTCCAGTAAATCTGATCGTATGTCCATTTCTTCCACTACAATGCGGTTTAACAGCACATAATCTACTGTATCTTTTAAATCGTCAGATATACTTGATTTACGTAAATCTGTTTTTACTTCAAGATTAACGAGATAGTCTGATCCTATTTTTCCCTCCTCGATTAAGCAACCGTGATAAGAGAACGTTCTGATATTTTTAAGTTTTATTATTCCCATTTTTGATTGTTAGTTTTATGTATAAAGATACTGCTGAAATCCCAGCTATTAATTGGTTTCGTTGTAAACATTAAACTCAAACCTTAAAGTTTTTTTTATCTTTGCTAAAATAAAACAAAAAGATGTCAACTGAAGAAAAATCACTCCATTTTATAGAACAAATCATTGAAGACAGTTTAACGAACGGTTTTCCTCAAGATAAATTACGTTTCCGTTTTCCACCAGAACCTAATGGTTATTTGCACATTGGCCATGCCAAGTCTATATGCTTGAATTTTGGATTAGGCCTAAAGTACAATGCGCCAGTTAATCTACGTTTTGATGATACTAATCCAGCCAAAGAAGAGCAGGAGTATGTTGATGCGATTAAAGAAGATCTAGAATGGTTGGGCTTTAACTGGGCTGAAGAACGTTACGCATCTGATTACTTTCAGCAATTGTATGATTGGGCTGTAACGATGATTAAAAACGGAAAGGCGTATGTAGACAGTCAGTCTTCTGAAGAAATGGCTGCACAAAAAGGAACGCCAACGCAACCAGGTGTTGATGGACCTTATAGAAATCGTTCTGTTGAAGAAAATTTAACTTTATTTGAAGGCATGAAAAATGGTGATTATCCGGAAGGAAGTCATGTTTTACGTGCCAAAATTGATATGGCTTCTACCAATATGTTAATGCGTGATCCATTGATGTATAGAGTGTTACATCGCCATCATCATAGAACAGGTAATGATTGGAAAATCTATCCAATGTATGATTATGCTCATGGAGAAAGTGATTTTATAGAACAAATTTCACATTCGATTTGTACTCTAGAATTTGTAATGCACCGTGAGTTGTACAAGTGGTTTTTGGATCAAATTTATGACGATACGAAAGTGCGTCCAAATCAATATGAATTTGCTCGTTTGAACCTGAATTATACCGTAATGAGTAAGCGTAAGTTACTTCAATTGGTTCAAGAAAACATTGTAAACGGTTGGGATGATCCTAGAATGCCAACTATCTCTGGTTTACGTAGACGTGGTTATACAGCTAATTCTATTCGTAAATTTTGTGAAATTATCGGAGTTGCAAAGCGTGAAAATATCATCGATTATTCGTTATTAGAATTTTGCTTACGTGAAGATTTAAACAAAACTGCACCACGTGTAATGGCTGTTTTAGACCCAGTTAAATTGGTTATTACCAACTATCCGGAAGGTCAAGAAGAGTGGCTGGATGCTGAGAATAATCAAGAAGATGAAAGTGCTGGTTTCAGAAAAGTACCTTTTTCAAAGACTTTGTTTATTGAAAGAGAAGACTTTTTAGAAGATGCTCCTGCTAAATTTTTTAGATTAAGTATTGGTCGTGAAGTACGTTTAAAAAATGCCTATATCATTAAAGGTGAATCCGTTGTAAAAGATGATTCAGGAGAAATAATTGAAATTCATGCTACCTATGATGCAGATAGTAAGAGTGGAAGTGGAAGTGAAGCTAGCCAACGTAAAGTTGCGGGCACCTTGCATTGGGTTTCGGTAGCTCATGCTTTGGAAACGGAAGTTCGTTTATATGACAGATTATTTTTAGACCAAGCTCCTGACAGTCATAAAGATAAAAACTTCTTAGATTTTATGAATCCGGATTCACTTCAAGTCGTTAAAGGATATGTAGAGCCCAGTTTAGCTACTGTGAAAGCGGGTGATAAATTTCAATTTCAGCGTTTAGGATATTTTAATGTTGATAAAGACTCTTCTGTTGAGACCATTATTTTCAACAAAACGGTTGGATTAAAAGATGCTTGGGAAGAAAAGGGCAAAAAAGAAGAAAATCTTTTGATGAACACTCAAAAAGATCTGAATAAGTACGTTAAGGAAAAAGATGAAACTGCCGCAGCTGCTCTTTTAACACCAATTATTGAAAACATTAAGAGTGTTGATAACTACAGTTTGTTAGTGCAAACGGTTATCAAAAATATCAAAAATGATAACAATGCTTTGTTGTTTGCTAATTTGATTGTTCAATATTCTGATAAAGTTGAAATTAATTCGTTTGATGCAGATGTGGTTCAAAAATTTTATACCATGTCATTAAAAAGTCAATTGGCTTCCGTTCGAATGGCTGCAATTTTGAATTTGAAAAATGATGCTGATAATTTAGTTTTATTTGAAGCAGTATTATCAGAATTGAAAAATGTAGAAAAAAACGAAAAAGTACTTGCTTTATTAAATTAGAAAAATCACCTTTTAATTATAGATATTTCCAATACTAAAACTCCTTTAATCGGGAGTTTTGTTATTATTAGTAGTATCTATTTTATTTCTTAAAATTATTATTTTTAACTATTAAAATTGACGCTCATATTTTAATTTTAAGCAATTAATTTTATTTAGACATCAATTTATATGTTTTTAAAAATTTCGTTTAATAATGAGTCTTTAATTAGGTTTTGGTGTAAAAATAGTTACTTTTTGTACATATTTGTTCCAATAGGCTGTTGGAATTTTGAAAATGCACTTTTTTTTTGTTTTTCCACGTGAAATTTATTTTTTTGAAAAGTTGAAAAATTTTCGTTCTGATTTTATTAAAAATGAAAGAGTAGGTGAGGAGTTTATTTTTTATTTTAGTTTCAAAAAAATGATGGCACAAAAAAAAGAGGCACTTGGCCTCTTTTAATTTTTTATTCTTCTTTATCCTGAATATCGGAATGATCAGTTGAACTGTGATTTTCTATTTTATGATTTTTCGATCTGTGATCTTTTTCATTTCTTTTTTTCATCAGTTCACCAACTTGGTTAGAAGCTGAAAATGATGCAATCATATTATTCAACATATCGCTTCCTGCTTGTGGTGAATTTGGTAACAATATTAAATTCGAATTAGTATCGGCACCTATGGCTTGCAATGTATCATAATGTTGAGTCACTACAATAAGCGCTGATGCTTCTTGAGAATTGATACCAACTCTATTCAAGACATCCACACTTTCCACAAGACCTTTTGCAATTTCTCTTCGTTGGTTAGCAATACCTTGTCCTTGTAATCGCTTACTTTCTGCTTCAGCTTCGGCTTTTGCAACAATTCTAATACGTGATGCTTCAGCTTCAAATTCTGCCACGGTTTTTTCTCTATCAGCTGCATTAATACGGTTCATTGCATTTTTAACTTGTATATCTGGATCAATATCAGTGACTAAAGTGTTTATGATTGTGTAACCATAAGTTGTCATGGCCTCATTTAATTCTCTTTTTACGGCAATTGCAATATCATCTTTTCTTTCAAAAACATCGTCTAGTTTTAATTTTGGAACTTCTGCACGAACTACATCAAATACGTAAGATGTAATTTGATCGTGTGGATATTCTAATTTGTAAAAGGCATCATAAACGGTTTCTTTGATAACCATAAATTGCACCGAAACTTTTAGTTTTACAAATACGTTATCTTTAGTTTTAGTTTCAATGATAACATCTAGTTGTTGGATTTTTAAATTTACTCTTCCGGCAATTCTATCTATAATAGGAATTTTGAGTTGTAATCCTGACTGTCTAATGCTTAAGAATTTTCCAAAGCGTTCTATTACTACAGCCGTTTGTTGTTTTACCGTAAAAAATGAGGATAACAAAATGAATAGTCCAAAGACCAAAATTACAATTAATGCAATGTTCATAATAATTTGATTTAGTTTAATTATAAATTTACAAATTATACTTTACAAATTATCGTATTTATCTTTCTTTATTTTGCATAAAAAAACGCCTTAAATTTAAGGCGTTTTATATGTTTTTACAAATTTTCTATTGCTTTGTGAATTCTTGAAATAGTTTCTTCTTTTCCAATTACTTCCACAATATCAAAAAGGTGTGGGCCTTTTAAGGCGCCAACTAAACTTAAACGAAATGGTTGCATAACTTTTCCCATCCCAATTTCGTTTTTCGTCATCCAGTCTTTTACTATGGTTTCGATATTTGCAGATTTGAAATCGTTAATTTCTTCCACTACAGATATTAATTCTTGCATTAAAGCAGGAGTTTCAGCTTTCCAGTTTTTGCTTGCTTTTTCATCATAACTGGTTGGAGCTACAAAAAAGAAATCACTCATTTCCCAAAATTCTGATACAAAATGGGCACGTTCTTTAATCAAGGAAACTATTTTAGTAAGTTTTGTTTCTTTAACATTAAAACCTTTTTCAATTAAAATAGGGGAGAAGGCTTCTGCTAAAGTTGCATCCTCTTGTTTAATTAAATACTGGTGATTGAACCATTTATTTTTTTCAGGATCAAATTTTGCTCCTGATTTGTGAACTCTATTTAAGTCAAATGAGGAGACTAGTTCCTCTAATGAGAATAATTCTTTATCGGTTCCGTCGTTCCAACCTAGTAATGCTAAAAAGTTTAGGACTGCTTCAGGGAAAAATCCTTTTTCTCTGTATCCTGATGAAACCCCTTCTTCTGTTTTCCAATCTAATGGAAATACAGGAAAACCCATTTTATCTCCATCACGTTTTGATAATTTTCCGTTACCAATAGGTTTCATGATTAGCGGTAAATGTGCAAATTGTGGTGCCTCCCAACCAAATGCTCTGTACAATAAAACGTGTAAAGGCATTGAAGGCAACCATTCTTCACCACGTATAACATGCGAAGTTTCCATTAAATGATCATCTACTATATTAGCTAAATGATACGTTGGCATGCCGTCACTTTTAAACAATACTTTATCGTCTAAAAGATTCGATTCAAATTTTACATCACCACGAATAATATCATGTAAATGCAAAGTTTCATTCACTGGGGTTTTAAAACGTATTACATAATGTTCTCCAGCAGCAATTCTTTTTGCAGCTTCTTCACTAGAAATTACTAGAGAAGTATCTAATTTTTCTCTGTTAGTATGGTTGTATATAAACGTTTTTCCTTGTTCTTCTTCTAATTTTCTAGCCGCATCTAATGCATCTGCCGTATCAAATGCATAATACGCATTGCCTGAATTGATCAAATCAGTTGCATATTTTTGGTATATTTCTTTTCTTTCGCTTTGACGGTAAGGTCCAAATTTTTCGTTTTTACCAATGGTTTCATCAGGAGCAATTCCTAACCATTCTAATGCTTCCTTGATATATTCTTCGGCACCAGGAACAAATCGGTTTTGGTCTGTATCTTCAATTCGTAAAAAGAAAACACCATTGTTTTTCTTGGCAAACAAATAATTGAATAATGCGGTACGAACTCCGCCAATATGTAAAGGTCCTGTTGGACTTGGTGCAAAACGCACACGAACTTGTTTAGACATCGATTTTTTTTATTGCAAAGATACAATTCTATACTTTTAATATGCTTTTCTAATTTTGGTATATTATTTAACTTAAATTGATATTCTGCATCAATTAAAATTATTAGTTTTATAGGTTAAATAAATACCAATTTTATGCTTAAAAGTCAGCATGTTATTTACGATAAACTAGAAGCTTTTATTAAAAAGTATTACACCAATGAACTCATTAAAGGATCTCTTTTCTTTATCGGTTTAGGTTTAATTTATTTTTTAGTTACCCTTTTTATTGAATACCTTTTATGGCTTAAACCTAGTTATAGAACTTTTTTATTTGTTCTATTTATCATTGTAGAAGCTTTTTTGTTCTTTCGCTTTATTTTGATTCCTGTTTTTAAGCTTTTTAAATTAAAATCGGGTATTGATTATAAGGAAGCTTCAGCTATAATTGGAACACATTTTTCTGAAGTTCAAGACAAATTGATCAATTTTTTACAGCTATCTCAAGATCAATCTTCAGTATCTTCGGAATTAGTTTTAGCTTCTATCGAACAAAAATCCAATACACTGTCGCCAATTCCTTTTGGGAATGCTATAAATTTTAAAGCTAATTCTAAGTATTATCCTTTAGCTTTAGCACCTTTAGTTTTTGTCTTTCTTATTTATTTCACGGGAAACAGTGCTGTAATTTCTCAAAGTTTAAATCGTGTTGTTAACTTTAGTTCACCTTTTCAGCCACCAGCCCCATTTAAATTTATTATTCTTAACAAGAATTTACAAGTAGAGCAAGGTTCTGATTTTACTTTACGCATGAAAACAGTTGGTAAAGTAGTGCCCGAAAACATAGTCGTTTTCTTAAATGATGAAACTTATTTTATGGAACAGGATGCCCAAGGAGAGTTTTCATTTAAAATTACTAAACCTATTCAGTCCTTATTGTTTCACGTGGAGGCAAATGGAGTTTTATCCCCAGATTATGAATTGAATGTAATTGAAGTTCCCTCTATTGCCGACTTTGAAATGTATTTACAATTTCCGAGTTATCTAAATAAAAAGTCTGAAATTATTAAAGGAACTGGTAATGCTATGGTTCCAGAAGGCACATTGGTTACATGGAAGTTGAACACTTCTAAAACACAATCTGTATCGTTTTTTGAAAATAATCAAAAATCTTTTTTCGTTAAATCGAATAATACTTTCCAATTGTCAAAGCGAATTTCTAGAAATCTGGATTATCAAATTACTATTTCTAATACTGCTGTTACTAACTTTGAGAAGCTTAATTATGAAATTAATACAATAGCAGATCAGTTTCCTTCTATTATGGTATCAAAAGCTCCAGATAGTCTCAATGTTAGTAAGAATTTTGTTATTGGTCAAGTATCTGATGATTACGGACTTTCGAAACTACAAATTGTTTACTATGATCGAAAGAATCCATCTCAGATTAAACGTGGAACTATTGCTATTAAAAAAGCTTCTTTTGATCAGTTTGTTTTTGCCTTTCCAAGCAATCTACCTGTTAGTGAAGGGGTAGATTATGAGTATTATTTTGAAGTATTTGATACTGATGCTTTGCATAATTTCAAAAGTACAAAGTCTTCTATTTTCTCAAATAGGGTAGTAACTGAAGAGGAAAAAGTAGCTGAAGCTTTAGAGTCGCAGTCCCGTAATGTTTCTGGACTTTCTAAATCTTTAAAGCAACAAGACAAGCAATTTTCTTCTTTAGATAAATTTCAGCAACTAGGCAAAGAAAAGGACATTCTTGATTTTAAAGACCAACAAAAATTGGATGATTTTATGCAACGTCAAATGAAGCAAGATGCTGTCATGAAAGAATTCACAAGGAAAATGAATGAAAACCTTTCTCAATTTAAAACGGAAAAGAAAGATGCTTTTAAAGAAGAACTTCAAAAACGTTTAGAGAAAGCCGAGAAAGATTTAGATAAAAATGATAAGTTATTAGACGAATTAAAATCCTTAACTGAAAAAATTCAGAACGATCAATTGTTTTCTAAATTGGAAAAATTCAAACAAAACAGTAAGAATCAAGTTAAGAGTTTGGAACAATTAGTTGAGCTTACTAAAAAATATTACGTAGAAAAGAAAGCGGAACAATTACAAGAACAACTTTCAAAATTAGCTAACAAGCAAGAGAATTTATCTAATGATGATAAACTCAATAAAACGGATAATCAAAAGGAGATTAATGAAGAATTTAATTCTTTAAAGAAAGAACTGGATGCATTGTCTAAAGAGAATAAAGAATTAAAAGCACCTTTATCTTTTCCAAATTCTGATTCTAAAAAGAAAGATGTTGATGAGGAATTGAATAAAGCTATTTCTGAATTATCAAAAAATAATAAAGAAAAAGCTAAATCCAACCAAAAGAACGCATCTAAAAAGATGAAACAAATGGCTCAAGAAATGGCTCAAGAAATGGAGTCTGCTGAACAAGAACAAATGGAGGAGGACGTTGCTATGTTGAGACAAATTTTAGATAATCTGTTATCTTTTTCATTGACTCAGGAAGACCTAATGTATCAGTTTAAAAAATTTAAACCTGGTTCTCCTGCGTTTAATAAAAATATTAAAATCCAACAAGATTTAAAACAACAGTTTAAACATGCTGATGATAGTTTGTTTGCGATGTCACTTAGAAATCCAAAATTTACTGATGACATTACTAAGGAAATTGGAAACGTTTCTTATAATTTAGATAAGTCACTTAGCACTTTCACCGATGCTCAAATTGCAAAAGGACTCTCTCATCAGCAATACACGGTATCGAGTGCTAATAAACTAGCTGATTTTTTAAGTTCTATTTTAAGCAGTATGCAATCACAGATGTCGGGTATGGGTCAAGGTAAGCCTAAACCCGGAAGCAATGATGGAATGCAACTTCCTGATATTATTAAAAAGATGGATGGCTTAGCCGATAAAATGAAAGAAGGTCAAAAGAGTGGCAAAACCCCTAAACCAGGTAGTAGTGGAAAGCCATCTCAATCGGGGTCAAAAGGTGAATCGGGTGAGGGAGAAGCTCAAGACATAATGGACATTTATAAAGAACAACGCCAGTTAAGAGAGTCTCTTCAAAATGAACTTAACAATAAAGGCATTGGAGCTAAGGGTCAGAATGCCTTAGAACAAATGAAAGCTTTAGAA
Source organism: Flavobacterium sp. CECT 9288 (assembly GCF_918731615.1). Classification (NCBI taxonomy): domain Bacteria; kingdom Pseudomonadati; phylum Bacteroidota; class Flavobacteriia; order Flavobacteriales; family Flavobacteriaceae; genus Flavobacterium; species Flavobacterium sp. CECT 9288. The sequence continues at coordinate 3,445,527 of NZ_OU957226.1, forward strand.
AAGCAGTTACTCAATAAGGGTTTCAATAATGAAAACATGCAACGTATTCTGAATATTAAACAAGAACTACTTAAATTAAAGTCAGCTATTCAAGAACAAGGTGAAGATACTAAAAGACAATCAGAGACCAATCAAAAAGAGTTTAACGGTAGTTCAAATAGGATTCCAGCTGCGTTACTAGATTATTTAAATAGTAAAGAGATTTTAAATAGACAATCCTTACCTTTGCGCTCAAATTTTAACACTAAAGTTCAAGTTTATTTTAATAACAAATGATCAATTTTAATTACGAGTCCACGTTCACATTAGACAACGAAGATAGTTATGCTGCATGGCTTTCTGCTGTGATAGTTTCTGAAAATAGAAAAGAAGGAGAAATAAATTATATTTTTTGTGATGATGAATACCTTCACAAAATTAATCTTGAGTACCTTAATCACGATACACTTACAGATATCATTAGTTTTGATTACTCTGTAGGCAATGAATTGAATGGTGATATTTTTATTTCCATAGAACGTGTTCAAGATAACGCTAACGATTATGAGGTAACTTTTGATCAAGAATTAAAAAGAGTCTTAGCTCATGGTATTCTACATTACTGTGAATACAAAGATAAAAGCGATTCAGAAGCTTTATTAATGAGAAATAAAGAAGACGAAAAGATTGTTATGTTTCACGTGGAACACTAATCTTTTATTAATACCATATCGTTCCACGTGGAACACAACTCTTCTTTTTCGGTTCTTTGTTGAACCGAAAAAAATTAAAGTTTTAAATTAGTTCCACGTGGAACACAAATTTAACGAAGGGTTTATTTAGTTCCACGTGAAACACACACTGAATTTTTAAATTCAATCCGTAAGGATTAAACTTTTATAAAAATGTTTTATCAAGAATATGATGTTATTGTAGTTGGGGCTGGTCATGCTGGTTCTGAGGCCGCCGCTGCCGCTGCTAATTTGGGATCGAAGACGCTTTTGGTTACCATGAGCTTGCAAAACATTGCGCAAATGTCGTGTAATCCTGCAATGGGGGGTATAGCAAAAGGACAAATTGTACGAGAGATTGATGCTCTTGGCGGTTATTCTGGAATTGTTTCAGACAAGACGGCAATTCAGTTTAAGATGCTCAACAAATCAAAAGGACCAGCTATGTGGTCTCCAAGAGTTCAAAGTGATCGAATGCGTTTTGCTGAGGAATGGAGGTTGATGCTTGAAGGAACTCCAAATCTTGATTTTTATCAAGAAATGGTTAGTGGGTTGATTATTGAGAATGGAGTTGTAAAAGGAATTAAAACTTCATTAGGTTTGGAGATTCGTTCAAAATCTGTGGTGCTTACTAATGGTACTTTTTTGAATGGATTGATTCATATTGGTGATAAGCAATTTGGTGGAGGTCGTGCAGGGGAAAGTGCTTCTTATGGAATTACTGAAGATCTTGTTGCGGTTGGTTTTGAATCTGGCCGAATGAAAACAGGAACTCCACCTCGTGTAGATGGACGATCACTTGATTATTCGAAAATGAATGAAGAGAAAGGTGATGCAAAGCCAGATAAGTTTTCTTATTCTGATTTCACTAAACCTTTGGCTTTCCAAAAATCATGTCACATGACGTATACTTCTTTGGATGTTCATGATATTCTTAGAGAAGGTTTTGATCGTTCTCCAATGTTCAACGGTCGTATCAAAAGTTTAGGTCCAAGGTATTGCCCGTCTATTGAAGATAAAATTAATCGTTTTGCTGATAAAGAAAGACACCAGCTTTTTGTGGAGCCTGAAGGTTGGAATACCTGTGAGGTGTATGTGAATGGTTTCTCTACATCATTACCCGAGGATATTCAATTTAAAGCGTTGCGTTCTGTTGTAGGTTTTGAAAACGTAAAGTTTTTTAGACCTGGTTATGCTATAGAGTATGATTATTTTCCGCCAACACAATTGAAGCATACTCTTGAAACGAAATTAGTTTCAGGTTTGTTTTTTGCTGGTCAAATAAATGGAACTACAGGATATGAAGAAGCAGCTGCTCAAGGATTGATGGCTGGTATAAATGCGCATTTGAAGATTAACGAAAAAGCGCCCTTGATTTTAAAAAGAGATGAAGCTTATATTGGGGTTTTGATAGATGACTTGATTACCAAAGGAACTGAGGAACCATACAGAATGTTTACCTCTCGTGCAGAGTACAGAACTTTATTGCGTCAGGACAATGCTGATTTTAGATTAACGCCAATGTCATTTGAAATTGGTCTTGCCTCTGAAGCTCGTTTGCGTAGAATGGAACATAAATTAAAAGAGTCTGAAAAGATGGTTGCTTTTTTTAAAGAGACTAGTATTTCTGTTTCTGAAGCCAATCCTATTTTAGAATCTAAAAATACTGCATTGATTACGCAAGGGGACAAAATGTTTAAAGTTTTCTCTAGACCACAAATTGATTTAGAAGATATCTTAAAATTCGAAAAAGTTACTGCTTATATTGATGAGCACGATTTAGATCAAGAAATTTTAGAACAAGCAGAAATTCAAGTAAAGTATTCTGGTTATATTGAAAAGGAACGAAATAATGCGGATAAGTTGTTGCGACTCGAAGATGTTAAGATTCCTGAGAATTTTGATTATGAAAAAATCAAGTCTATGTCTATTGAAGCCAAACAAAAATTATCCAAAATCAGACCGGTTACTATTTCACAAGCGTCAAGAATTAGTGGTGTATCTCCAAGTGATATTTCTGTATTGTTGATTTATATGGGTCGTTAAGTAAGTGTTCAGTATTCACTAAGCAGTTTTCAGTTTGATCTTTTATCTTTTATTTTATTGCTTTTGAATACTTAATACTAAAAAATGTTCCACGTGAAACTACGGCGTGAAGTCTTGCTGTTATTGATAATTTAGAATAGTATAATTCCAACCCTGAAATCTTTTATAAATGTTTTCAGGGTTTAGTATAAAAACAAAACATAAAGAAGATTTAATTAATGGATATTTCAAACAAAAAGCATTTTTTAACCGTTAAAGATTATTCCGTTTCAAAAGAAACTTTTGAGTTGTATCATGACGAAGATTTGGATATGTTGATTACGTCTCCACAACCTAGTTTGGAAAATTTAGGAAAGTACTACGAAAGCGTAGATTATATTTCACATACTGACAGTAAGCGTTCGTTATTTGAAAAAGCATATCACTTCGTAAAAAACATTGCATTAAAAAATAAGTTAGATTTGATTAATTCCTTTCAACCAAATAAAGGAAGGATTTTGGATATTGGAGCAGGAACAGGAGATTTTTTATCTGTTGCAAAACAAAATGGTTGGCAAACAATAGGAGTAGAGCCTAGTGAAAAAGCTAAAGCAATTGCGAAAAACAAAGGTGTTTCTTTTGTTGAAAAAACAGTAGCATTAGAAAATCATTCTTTTGATGTAATTACCATGTGGCATGTGCTAGAACATGTTCCTAATTTAGAGGAGCAAATTTTAGAACTGAAACGATTGCTTAAGCCAAATGGAACTTTAATTGTTGCCGTTCCTAATTTTAAATCTTTCGATGCAGAACAGTACGGAACCTTTTGGGCAGCTTATGATGTGCCTATTCATTTTTGGCATTTTTCGAAAACAGCTATAAAAATGCTTTTCGAAAAGGAAAGCATGAAATTAGTAAAAGTACTTCCAATGAAATTTGATGCGTTTTATGTGAGCTTGCTATCTGAAAAATACAAAACTGGGAAAATGAATTATTTTTCGGCAATTTATACAGGACTCAAATCAAATTGGTACGGAAAGAAAAATTTAGAGTACTCATCGCACATTTATGTGCTTAAAAACGACCAAAAATCAATTTAAGCGCTTTTAAGGCGCTATTTTGAGTTTAAATACTCTAGAATATCGCTTTTTTTTAATTTTTAATTTAAAATCAATTGTGAGCTTTGTTTTTAATAGGCTAAAATTATTTTTTAAATGAGTGGCATAAGTAAATACTATAGCGATTATAATGACTAATTTTTTAAGTTTTTGTCAATGCTGTCTATTTTTTTATATTTTTGTCACAGTTACTAAAAATTGATTTTCAATCACAACAAAATTTAATAATTACCAATCTCAAATAATAAATAAAATTACTATGAATAAAAAAGCGTTAGTACTTGTTGCTTTAACAATTGCACTTGTATCTTGTAACAAACCAGCAGAAGCAACTAAGGAAGTAAAAACGGCTTATGTTGATACATCTGAATTAATGAAACAATATACCGAGGCTAAAGATCTTGAATCCAAATTCAAATCTAAAGCAGAGGAGAAGGGAAGACAATTAGAAGCTGAAATTAATAGATTTAAGCAAGAAGCAGCAAACTTTCAATCACAAGCTCAAGCTAACGGTCAAGAATGGGCTCAGAAAAAAGGGGCTGAATTGCAAAAAAGAGAACAACAACTAGGTTATGCGCAACAAGCTTTATCACAAGAATTACAAGCTGAAAGTGGTAAAGAAATGGATTCACTAGTAAGCGGTGTAAAGAAATTTATTAAAGCTTACGGTAAAGAAAAAGGGTACGCATACATTTATGGAACTGGCGATGCTGCTACTATTCTATATGCCGAAGATAAATTTGATATAACAAAAGATATCATTAAAGCATTGAACGACAAATACAAAGCTCCTGCAAAAACGGAAGAAAAAGCAGAAGCTAAAAAATAATTACCATCGAGATTCAAAAAATCGCCTTCATCTATAATTAGATTGAAGGCTTTTTTTTGCTTCTTATTTCAAAGCTATCTTTCTTTTTTATATCGGTAAAGAATTCATTTGTAGTAAATCAAAGCTTAATACCTTGTGATTAATCTGGCTTATGTAACTATGCTATTTATCTGTTTACTAATAGATTGATTAAATTTAAAAATTTGTTTCAAATACGAATTTAGATTACTCAGCTTATTTTTAATTGAATTTTCGTTTACTATATTTGCTTTTTATATACACGCCTAATGCAAACTATCTCTGAAGCAGCAGCTTACACCCTTCGGTTTATCAATCAAACGCAACGTTCTATTTTTCTAACAGGAAAAGCTGGTACAGGAAAAACCACTTTACTTAAAGAAATCATTGCTACTACACATAAAAACACAGTAGTCGTTGCACCTACAGGCATTGCTGCCTTAAATGCTGGAGGGGTTACCATTCACTCCATGTTTCAATTGCCTTTTGGAGGTTTTATTCCAGATAATTCAGCGCCACAATTTTCTGATAGTACCAAGTTTGAAACGAAGGCTACTTTGCGTAGGCATTTTAAAATGAGCGGTTTAAAAAAATCGGTCATTCGTAATATGGAGCTTTTAATTATTGATGAAGTAAGTATGTTACGTGCTGATTTACTGGATGCTATAGATTTTATGATGCAAACAGTGCGTTCTAAAAATAGCCCTTTTGGAGGAGTTCAAGTTTTGTACATTGGGGATTTGTTGCAATTGCCACCTGTTATTCGGGATGAGGAATGGAGCACTTTAAGGAATTATTACAAAGGCAAATTTTTCTTTCATTCCCATGTTATTCAGCAGTTTCCACCATTGTATATTGAATTATCAAAAATTTTCCGACAGACAGATGATACTTTTATTTCAGTGTTGAACAATTTGAGAAACAATCAAATCACCGTTCTTGACATTCAAACCTTAAACCAATACGTACAACCTAATTTTGATTTAAAAGCTAACAAGGGTTACATCACTTTAACTACCCACAATCACAAAGCCGATGCCATCAACGCACAAGCGCTTGAGGATCTTGAAGGGAAATTACAGGTATTTCAACCGGAAATCACGGGTGATTTTCCAGATAAAATTTTCCCCGTGGAGCATGATTTGAAATTAAAAGTGGGTTCGCAAATTATGTTTGTCAAAAATGATTTGTCATTTGATAAACATTATTTCAACGGGAAGATGGGTGTGGTACAATCTCTCGCGCCCAGAGAAATTGTAATTTTATTTCCTGAAGAAAACAAAACCATCGAGGTTGAAAAATACGAATGGCAAAACATACGGTACACCGTAAATGCCACAACAAAGGAAATAGAAGAAGAGGTTTTAGGCACTTTTGTGCATTACCCGATCAAATTAGCGTGGGCGATAACCGTTCATAAAAGTCAAGGACTTACTTTTGAGAAAGCAGCGCTAGATGTATCGCAAGTTTTTTTGCCTGGGCAGGCTTATGTAGCATTATCACGTTTACGTTCCTTAAATGGGCTTATTTTGCTTTCTCCGCTACGTATGAATGGTATTTCAAACGATCAAGATGTAATGGACTATTCTTTGAACAAAGCTTCGGATACTGTTTTAGAAAACGCCTTGCACTTTGAAACTAAGAATTTCATTCATCAATACTTAGTTAACAGTTTTAATTGGAATGATTTAGCGCAACAATGGCGCAACCACAAGTTTAGCTATACTGAAAACCCAGAAAGTACTGGCAAATCAAAACACGCGCTTTGGGCCAAAAAACAAATGGAAATTGTTGAGCAATTACTTGAACCTTCTACCAAATTCATAAATCAATTAAATAAACTTTTTGCTCCAGAAACGGTAGATCTAAACCATGTAGCAACTCGAGTGCAAGCAGCATTTTCTTATTTTTTTAAGCCAATGGACGACTTGGTATTTGAAATCCTTTGGAAAATAGAAGAGATAAAGCGAATCAAGAAAGTAAAAGCCTATTATGAAGAGTTGGTTTTGCTAGAGGAATTTCAAACAAAAGCTGTACTTCGTTTAATGAAAGCCCAACTTTTAATTGAAACAGTGGTTGCAGGCGAATCCATTTCTAAAGAAAAATTAACTTCAGACGAAATCCAAAAATACATTACTAGAAAAACGGATGCCATTCAAAAACAGTTCAAAGAATTGAATGTTACTTTAATTGAAGATGAGCAAGATGTGCAGCGTTACACCAAAAAGAAAAATAAAACAGCTGTTGTAAAGAAATCTACCTATCAAGAAACGTATGAGCTGTGGGTAGAAAAGAAAAGCATACCAGAAATTGCAGCATTGCGAGTACTTACGGTAAATACTATCTATTCTCATTTTGTTAAGTTGATTCAAACCAAGGCGGTTTCTATTAAAGAGGTTTTATCAGAGCAAACACTTCAAGATCTTGAGCAAGCTTTTGCGGGATACAAAGAGGAATCTTTAAATGCTTTAATGGAAGAAAACGGCCAAAAATTTTCATGGGAAGAAGCGCGCATGTTTAAAGCGAGCTTGAATTAAGGTTTTTTGATTTAAGGCGAATAGTTTGATACTCTTTTGATTCTGAATTAATATCTTTAAAAAGAACGTTTATAAGTAGCCTAAAGTAAGTAATACGCCTTGAGGTAACCATAACATAGCCCAGATAGAAGTGAAAATCCTTATGCGCCGGGTTTTGGCGTATAAGATTGTAACGGATAGCTGGAATTGCTTCTCAAAAAAATCCCCAGGAATAAAATTTTGGACGCTCTGAATTCACCTGCAAGAGCATTTATTTAATAAGAAAAATACCCTTTTAAATCTCCATTCATTTTATAGTATCATAAATACACGTAAAAATACGCAGTTACCGTTGTGATAATTGTTTTAGTTTTGAGTGCCCATAAACCAAATTAAATTTTTGGTGTGTTCTTAAATTAGGCGAAAGAGATTGATATATCAAACTAAAATTAGGAATGATTCAGTAAATAGTGGCCATCTAGCAGTCAACAAAAGGCAATATGATTTGCTAAATCGTTCGCTAGTTTGGTTCAAAAACTGTAATAGAAACTATCAATTAAACTAAAAATAACTATGACAACATTTACAAGAGCGAATGCATGGAACAACGGAGGTACCTTTGAGAATTTAGATCTTTTGTGGTATGCAAGAGCAGTAGGGGCAATGAAATTGAAACCAATTAGTAATCCTACAAGTTGGTGGTTCTACGCCGCTATTCATGGAGAATATCTAACGAGTGATTTTGGTACAGATTCAGCACCATCTGGTTATCCTAATTGGACTAAAATCAGTTCAATACCAGAATCAGCAAAACTTGGTACATTGCCAGATCAAAATTTTATTAGTTTGTTTTGGAATCAATGTCAGCATGGAACGTGGTTTTTTCCTCCATGGCATAGAGGGTATTTAGTAGCTCTTGAAAATCTTCTTAGAGATACAATTGTTCAGTTAGGAGGACCAAGCGATTGGGCCTTACCGTATTGGAATTACATGAGTCAATCCCTAACTTTTGAAGAAAACTATATTCCTCCAGCATTTACTGCTATAGAGTTGCCAGATGGTACTGCAAATCCTTTGTATGTACCAGAACGATATGGAGTTACGGGTAACCCTACGAACGGTATATTTTTAATAGTGGGAACGGGTTTGACTAATTCTATTAATGATGAATGTCAGTGGGATACTTTATACAGTAGCGGTGCTGATTCACAGGAAGATCCACAAACACCTACTGACCAAGAAGGCATAACTATTTTTGGCGATCATTATGGTGGTGCACAAACAGGTTTTAGTCATAGCAATGGTGGTTTTGGAGATTTAGAAATGAATCCTCATAATTTTGTGCACGGTATGGTTGGAGGATTAAATTCAGAATTTTGGTCTTTTTCAGGTACTAATTTTACGGTGCAAGCAAACCAACCTTGGCAATCTACAGGAATAAATATTGTGCAAGGAAGTTCCACAGTTGTAGTGTCCTTTGTGAGTGGAGCTTGGACTGCAGATCCAAATGATAATGGCGGTAAATTATATGATGCTAATGGTTCTCCAGATATTGTTGTTCCAGTTAATCAACCGCTGTATCCAATGGTTAATGTAGCCATGGGAGCTTTAGTTGGGAGAGTAAATGGCGGAACCCCTTTTTTAATAGGAGATGGAGCTATTGTACCAAATGGAAGTAGTGGTTTATTAGAGGTTTGTATAAATGACGATTTAACGGGTGCATATGGTGCTGGTTTAACAGATAATACCGGTGCTGTTAAAATTAGTCTTACTAGCACTCCAAGTGAGGAATATGAAGGCTTAATGGCTGATCCAGGTTTAGCAGGTTTAGACCCTATTTTCTTTCTACATCATGCCAATATTGATCGTATGTGGGCTGCTTGGAATGAGACTGGAAAAAATGAAAACCCTAAGGACTTAAATTGGTTACATGGACCTAGAGCGCAGGGGAATTCTCAATTTGCTATGCCACTGGACTCAAGTGGAAAATCATGGTACTACACACCTGAAGATGTTAATAGCACTACTGATTTAAAGTATTACAATCAAGCCCTTTACTCCTATACTTATGATGACCTTTCCTTAACTTCATACAGTAAAGTACCTCCAGCTACCGCAGTTGAAAAATCCGTTTTGCGTTTATCTAAACTTGGAGTTACTGTAAATCCTAATGATCATCCTATGCCTTCAAAAAGTAATGCTGAGCTAGTTGGCGCAAGTAGCAATTCTATTAAATTGAATAGTGGTACAACTCAAGCAAGTGTGGCTCTTGATGCGAGTGCATGGAAAACAGTCTCTAAGAGCTTACTTAAAGCATCTTTAAGCGAAATGCCTGATGAAGTTTATCTTTTATTAGAGAATGTAACAGGGACTAATAATGCTAATTTTTTATCCGTATTTGTAAACGGAACCTTAGTAAAAACAGTTTCACTTTTTGGTATTCGAATGGCATCCATGAAAAATACTGCTCACGGAGGTTCTGGTCTTACTTTTAAATTTAATATTACGAGTATTGTTGATGATCTGCATCTTGCTAACAATCTCACTTTGGAAGCGCTCCATGTCGAGATAAAAACATCAAATCCTTTGCCTAATAATAGTGAAATTACTGTAGGCAGGATAGGAATTTACCGTTCTGGCAAATAAACCAAAAAAGGACAGTATGAAACTATCAAAATACAGTAAAATAAGCATTAACTTTATAATTATAAGCATCAGTTTACTTGTTTGGGTGCTGCTATTAGTTAATCCTGGGAATATTATGACTATGGAACATTGTCATGTTTCTGCATCTGGTCCTTCCGCTGGATCCTTAAAAATGTTATTAGAAATGAATCCATTTTCTTCCCAGCTATTAGGCTGGGGGTTAATGGTTGTGGCTATGATGTTACCTAAATTAATCGTACCTATACAACTTATTTATATACAAAGCCTTAAGCGGAATCGTTTTTTAAATGCTTTGTTATTTGTTTTAGGATATGTACTAATTTGGATGGTAACAGGTGTATTCATGATTGCAATAATCATGATGTTAAATTTGTTACTTCCTATGTCTTATTTACCGGCATTGGGCTTTATGATTGTAGCTATAATTTGGCAATTTTCACCTATAAAACAGCAATGTTTGAACCGAGGTCACGAACATTGGACACTTTCAGCCTTTGGATGGGCAGCAAAACGAGATGCATTTGTTTACGGAATCTACCATGGTTTATGGTGCGTAGGAGCAGGCTGGGTCTTAATGTTGTTTCCTATGTTATTGCCTACGGGTCATAATTTAGCCATGATTGTGGTTACAATTATAATGATTAGTGAGCACATGGAACACCCGCAATTGCCCCGCTGGAACTTTAGTTTGCGTTTGAAATTGATAAAAATCTTGATTGCTCAAACTAGAATTAAAGTACAGCAACTTGTAACGGTATAATAAACAATTTAATATTGAATTCAGGTGGTTAAGGACAAAGAGTAAATTTAATTTTAAAAAAAATCCCCTAAATATATTTTACTATTTAGGGGATTTAATATTATTGATAAAGTGTAAGTTAAAGCGATTCAATCAAAATCCAAGCATCAGGATTGTGCGAATTGTTGATTTCTTTTTTAGCTTTTTCAGCTTCTGCAAATGTGGCATAACTTCCGTATAAAACAGGGTAATATCCATTTTTATTGGGAGCAATACGTCTAGCAGGAAACCCTAACTTTTTAAGATTTTTTAAACTAGCATTAGCATTATGTTGATCTCTATACACTCCAGCCATAATGTGGTAAGGAAGGGTAGCTTTTTCTGAAGATTTTACAGTCAAAGTTACTGCAGGTATAGGATTTTCAATAATAAAAGTAGCTTCTTGAATCTTATTTTGAACTTGTTTTTGTACCGCAGTTTTAACCAATAAGGTTTGTGATGCTACTTGGTTTTCATACATAGGGTAACCCACACTACCTACAAGTCCTAAACCTAGTACAAAAACCGCTGCATATTTTAAGTATGGAGAAATAGTTCTAGGTTCTGTTGGTATAAAGGTAATCGTTTGAGTACTGTCTTCAGAACTGAACACTTCTTCTTCAACTAGTCTTTTTACTTCGGGAGAAACAAATGCAGCTAGACCAAAAGAACTAGTCAAGTAATTGGTTTGGTCAAATGGGGTAAACACTATATTGTTTTCTGCATTCAAACGTAAGTCACCTATGTTATTAAGAGTCAAATATTTATTTTCTTCTAATGATTTTTTCCATTTGAATACTTCATATTGTATAGCGCCCACGGCATAATCATAAGATTTTTTCTCAGCTAGCGCAATATGATTCGCTAGTAAGCCATCATTATTTTTTAAATTTGCATTAAATGCTATTTTTTTGGTAGGCGGAGAAAAAGAATGAGAACCTTGCTCAAGTTTCGCAGATTGAATTTCAGTCAAAAATGCCCCTAAACCAGGAACAGTTACACATTGATAACGGTATAAAAGCTGAGCGATGTAAATTTCGATTTTCATAGTAGCAAAGTTATACAATGAAAATAGTTATCAAAATTTTATTCACAATTTTTATTAACAATTCCCCCAAAAATTTATACTTTTCACTTTCAAATATTTAGCATGAACGAACAGGATTTATTTTATATTTTAGCTCTGCAACGTGTAGAGGGAGTAGGGGACATTATGGCCAAGAAATTACTATCACATTGTGGTTCTGCCGAAGAAGTATTTAAAACAAAAACTACCCAACTCGCTGCCATTGATGGTGTTGGAGCTACGCTATTAAAAAACCTTAAAGACAAATCAGTATTTGAAAAGGCAAATCAAGAATTAGCATTCCTAAAAGCCAATGCCATTAAAACAACCAGTTTTTTAGATCAAGATTATCCAGAAAGACTCAAACATTGCTTTGACGGACCCTTATTATTGTTTCAATCTGGAAATATAGACTTAAAAAATAAAAAAATAATTAGCATAGTAGGTACTCGCCAAATTACTGCATACGGTATTGAATTTTGCAGAAAATTTATCTCAGATTTGGCTCCTCTTAATCCAATAATCGTGAGTGGTTTTGCCTATGGAGTTGATATCGTGGCCCATCAACTTGCCATAGAATTTCAGTTGCAAACCATAGGCGTTGTAGCTCATGGATTGAACCAAATTTATCCCAAAACCCATAAAAAATACGTAGCTGCAGTTGAACAAAACGGAGGTTTTATGACCGAATTTTGGAGTACTACCAACCCAGACAAAGAAAACTTTGTGCGCAGAAACCGCATTGTTGCAGGGATGTCTGAGGCAACTATTGTTATTGAATCAGCAGATAGAGGTGGCTCTTTGATTACGGCCAATATGGCCAATGATTATAACCGAGACGTATTTGCAGTTCCCGGCCGTGTTACCGATAAATACAGCCAAGGCTGCAACAACCTCATTAAAACCCAAAAAGCAAATGTACTCACTAGCGCCGCTGATTTGGTGTATATCTTAAATTGGGATATTCAGCAGGATTCTAAACCCGTACAAAAGCAATTGTTTGTAACGCTTGATGATGACGAACAAAAAGTATACGATTACCTCCTAAAAACAGGAAAAGAATTGATGGACATTATTGCATTACACTGTGATTTCCCTATTTACAAAATATCAGGAATGCTCTTAAATATGGAGCTAAAAGGCGTTATAAGGCCATTACCCGGCAAATTATTCGAAGCAATATAAATCTTGTCAATCGAGTGTTTTTTTATTCAAACAGCGCCTTAAAACGGTGTCAAATCCTTTAAAGGTTATTCCCGATGCCTGTCCATCGGACATATTTGTGTGTTTTTCTAGGAGCAGCATATTTTTGGCCAGCACACGAGTTGTCCCGCTGTATGCTTCAATCTTTATTACGATTCGGGTAAAAAACCCTCACGAAATAAAGGATTTCCACTTCCATCGGGGCTAGGGGAGAACGTTTTGTTTTCAGTACAAAAAAATAGTGCCATCGTATTGCAATACTTCAATTTGAATAAGCCATGTTGAAAACTTTACGTTTTGTTTAGACCTAACAGGTTTTTAAAACCTGTTGGGTCTAAGTCCTTATATAACATTGAATTTTAAAAATAAAAGACGTTTTTCACCTTTGCGCTTGTTTCAAAGAGTGCCTATTTCAGTTAAAAGTTTAATCGTAGCAATTGCAATAAGGCCCTTTAAATTTTGTAGCTATAGTGAAAGGAGATACAACCGCTATCTAACCTAGTAATTTAGTACATAATTTATTGATAGAGTGAATGATCCACTTTGTAAGCATTATGATTTTTTATAAGCTAATTAATTAAGTACTCGTTGCAAACGACAGTGTGATTATGGAAATCTTAAAAGTGAGGAGTAAAAGTATATTTTTATTTGTGTAAAATAAAAAGCCCCATTTTCTTTTTACAGAAAACGGGGCTATTTTACTAAAATTGGAAAGTGTTAATTGGTTTTAAATTTCCAAATTTGTCCAGTAGTTTCTCCACCTTTGTTGTCTTTGACCACTATTTTCCAATGATATTCTTTGCTAGATTCTAAGGTAATATCAAATGATTTTGAAGTACTATTTTCCTTGATTTTTGTAGTAGGATTTGCACTAGTTCCAAAATAGATGTCATACGTTAATACATCAGTAGCATCAACATCAGTAGCGTTCCATTTTAATGTAGTGGTTGAAGTATTCAATACCACATTTTGAGTAGGTGCAACTAAATCAGGCACAAACGGAAGGTGGTTAATTACAGCATCTCCTGAGGTGTAAAACTTGTAAGTTGAGGAATACGCACTAGAGAGACCTTTACTATCTGTAGATTTAACTCTCCAGTAATACGCCGTATTTTTTTCCAGATCAATGCTCTTAGTTAAGCCTTGAATATCTTCAGTTTTTACTATTTGAGTGAACTGATTGTCTTTGGCTACTTGCAATTGATAGGTAATAACATCGTTATTAACATCGGTTGCTGGTTTCCATTCAAACACAACCGAGGTGTTTAAGCAAAGTTTATTGTCGTCTGGTGCAGTTAAACCAGGAGTAGTTGGAGCCGAATTTTTAACTTCTGGTTCGTCACCACCGCTACTACAAGCAGCAATCATAAGTCCTGCTATGGATAGATATAGAAAACGTTTCATTTTTTTATTTTTTAATAATTTTTATAAATTGAGGAGTACCAAGCTCTACTTTAGTCATATAAATCCCAGCTGGTTGATCGTCTAATGAGAGTTGTACTTTTCCATCTCCAACACTGTATTTTTTGTTGGAGATCAATTTACCTTCTAAAGTAAAAATACTAATACTAACTTCCTTGTTTGTTGTTGGTATTTCTATTTCAAAAGCTCCTGAAGTTGGATTTGGAAATGCAGAAAATGTTCCCTCTAGTGTTGCAATTTCTTTTGCAAAAATTCCTTCACAGGCTTTGGCTGTTTTTACTTCCAGTAAACCACTTGTTTTTGCATCTAAAGTAAAAGAAGTAGCATTGGTTTCAAATTGTTCCACTCCGTTCAAGAAAACTGTATAAGGTGCCGTTCCTGTAGCAATTTCAACCGCAATTTTTTCTGTTACCTTACTTAATCTTCCTGTTATAGTTGCCCCTTTAGGAATATTGATAGTAAAGATTTGCTCAAAGTTTTCACCAGGAATAGTAATGGTTACTTTATAAGTTCCAGGTGCTAGATTGTTTACTTTTAAACTGTTATTGGTAAATGTATATGGAGTTGCATTTATTGTTGCTCTATAGCCATAAGCTGCTGTTGCAGTAATGTTTATTTCGCCATTGTTTGTATTAAGGCAAGTTTCACCTTTTGATTCAATAGCAAAATTGTTTGAAGGTAATGATAATGCAATACATTCTACGCTATTAAATCCAGCCGTTGCATCTTTCCTTGTTGACCAATTTGTATTAGCATAGGCGACATCATCAACCAGTATACAGTATAAGTTTCTATTATTACTTAAAGCAATATTATCCTTAATTAGTAAACTATTTTTACCATTTTTTAGGTTTAAAGATTGAAGATTATTGTTAAAACAATTAAATTTTGTTAAAGCTATATTTTTAGAAACGTCCAGAGAGGTTATCTTATTATTACTGCAATCTAATGTTGTCAAAGCTAAATTTTTAGAAGTATCTAAAGCAGTTATTTGATTGATGCTGCAATTTAAAAAAACTAAAGAAACAAAATCTTGTATTCCTGTCAAATCAGTAATCGAGCTTGTAGAAACGTTAAGTGCTGTTACATTCTCTATACTTGCAGTTAACACTTTTCCGTTTTTTCCATCAGTATCAATGCCTAATGCAATTAATTTATCCTCAAATTTTGAATCTGGAATCAAAGTGGAGTAGGCACAATCTGAACTATAATTTGCCGAGGCATCTTTGTAGAAAGCCCAGTTCGCGTTTGAATAGGTAGCATCATCTACTTGAATACAACTTAATTCTGGATTATTGGTAAAATTTTTAATACTTGGTCCATTAGTAAGTTTATTGCTGCCGTTTTTTAAATTTAAGGAAACCAGTTTATTGTTTTGACACAAAATTTGAGTTACGTTTTTTAGCATTGAGAAGTCCAATGTTTTGATTAAATTGTCATTGCACTGAATATCTCTAAGTTTCGTATTATAAACTATTTTCAATACTGATATTTTGTTATTTGCAATATTTAAACTTTCTAGATTGTGATTGTATTTTAGATCTATCTTAGTTAATTGATTGTTGTTACAGCTTAAACTTTGTAAAGAAGTAAAGTCTTCAATTCCTGTTAAATCTGTTATTCCTGCATTGGATACATCCAACGAAGTTACAGTAGCGATGTTAGCGGTAAGTACTTTTCCGTTTTTTCCATCAGTATCAAAACCTAATGCTATTAACTCCTCTTCAAACTTAGGATCAGCAATGATGGTATATGAAGTGCAGTTCGTACCGAAACTAGTATTTGAATCTTTGTATGTTATCCAATTTGTATTCGAATAATCAACATTATCTACTTCAATACAGCTCAATTCAGGATTATTTAGGAAACCTGAATACCTTAATATAGTATTATTTCCGTTCTTTAAATTTAAACTTTTAAGTTGGTTACCTCCACAAAATAATTGTTGTAATTTGGTATTTTTTGAAACATCTAAATTTTTTATTTGATTTGCGCTACAGCTTATATTTGTCAATAATAGATTCTTAGAGACATCTAATCGCGTTATTTTGTTTTGGTCACAAGAAAAATTTCTTAACAAAATATTTTTTGATATATCAATAGTTGTTAATTGATTTTTATCAACTTCTAAATAATTTAGGAGAGTATTATTCGATACGTTTAAGTCCTTTAAATAATTTTCAGCACATTCTAAATATTCTAATTTAGTGTTTTTTGAAAGATCTAAGGTTTGTATTTTGTTCTGTTGACAATATAGTTTTTCTAATAACAAATTTTTAGAAACATCTATAGATTCAAAATTTCCTTTTCCTGAATCCCCTACATTTATTGGAAATTTAGATATGGCTAAAAAGCGTAAAGCTGTATTTTTGGTTACATCTAAATTTGACATTAGGTTAGCGCTACAGTCCAAGTTTTCTAGTAAAATATTTCTTGTAACATCCAAACTTGTTAACTTGTTACTAAAGCAATGCAAGTAAATTAATTTCAAATTATTCGAAACATTTAAATTTGATATTTGGTTTCTCTCACAATACAAAAACTGTAATTCAGCAAAATCTTGAATTCCTGTTAAATCTGTTATGTTGCTATCTGCAATATTTAATGAGGTTAAAGAAGTTATGCTTTGAGTAGCCACTTTGCCATTTTTACCGTCTTTATCAATCCCTAGTGCGATCAGTTTATCTTCAAATTTAGCATCTGGAATTAACGTGTAAATAGTACAATCTAAACTAAAACTTGCTGTAGCATCTTTGGTTGTGTTCCATTTTTCAGCAGCAGCAATATCAGCTACCTGTATACAAGTTAAACTTGAATTATTAGCACAATTTAAAATTGCTATCGTGGTGTTTTTGGATAGATCTAATTTTTTCAATTGATTTCCAGAACAATTTAAAGTAGTCAAAGCTTTAAACCCTTCGATGCCTTTTAAATCTAAAATACCACTATTAGTAACGTCTAATGTAGTTATAGTTGCAATACTTGAACTTAAGACTACACCATTTTTACCATCAGTGTCAATGCCTAAAGCAATGAGTTTGTCTTCAAATTTAGCATCAGGTATTAGTGTTGTTAAGCTACAATCATAAGGTGAGAAAAAAGCAAAAGTATCTTTTTTACTCGCCCAATTGGTGTTGGCGTAGGCAACATCGTCTACCACAATACAGTTTAGATTTGGGTTACTAGTAAGATTTATATTTATGTTATTTAGTAAAGTATTTTTACCATTTTTGAGATTCAAACTAGTTAACTGGTTATTTTTACAATCTAGTCTAGATAAAGCCACATTTTTAGAAATATCTAGTGTAGTTAATTTGTTACTATGACAATATAGGGTATTTAAATCCACATTTTTAGAAAGATCAAGTGTAGTAAATTTGTTAGTATGACAATATAAGGTATTTAAAGCCAAATTTCTAGAAAGGTCTATTGTGGTTAACAAATTATTATTACATGCAAAATAAGTTAGAGCTATATTCTTTGAAATGTCTAATGTGAGTAATTTATTGTTGTCACACCCTAATGAATTGATATTTAAATTATTTGATAGATCTAGTGTTGTTAATTGATTATAATTACAAAATAAATTTTTTAAATTAATATGTTTTGATACATCTATTGATGATAATTTATTAAATCCGCAACTTAATGAAGTCAACATCAAGTTTGCAGAAATGTCTAGAACTGTTAGTAGGTTGTCAGAGCAATTCAATTCAGTTAGTCCTGTGTTTTGAGAAACATCAATTGTAGTAATATTATTAAAGAAACAATTTAATTTAGTTAAATTTTTATTTTTAGTTACATCAATAGCAGTGAAAAGGTTTACACTACAATCTAAATCGGTTAAAACTATATTTTTTGAAAGATCTAAAATTGTTAGTTTGTTATAACCAAAATCTAAAACTTTTAATGCTAGATTTTTTGAAACGTCTAATTTTGTCAATAATCCATTTCCGCCACTACCCAAAGAACTATTACCTCTACATTTTAATGTTTCTAAAGAAACAAAATCCTCAATACCAGTTAAATCTGCTATGGTAGTTGCGTCAAGAGTGAGTGATGTTACAGCCTTTACATTTGAAGTCAACACCTTGCCATCAGGAGTACCTGAATCGTAACCTAATGCAATTAATTTTTTCTCAAAATTTACATCAGGGATTAAAGTATAGGCAGCACCAATTGTCGCCACATCAACCACAGAAACATTGTCAACTAAAATTTCTGAGTTCAGGGTACCGGTTGTCCAGATATCTACTTCAATAGATTCACTAACGGTGGGAGTGTAGTCAAATTCTATTTTTCTCCACTCGGTACTTGAAGTTACCGCATCTGTTTTTTTGGCAATTTCTGTTTTAAAAGTACCTGGTTGGTGATACAAACTTAGGTCAATGGCCGAGAAAGTTCCCGTAACGAGTTTGTGATACATCGTAATGCGATACGTTTTACCAGCTACAACCGGAAAAAATTCACTGTTGATGAAGTTAAAGGTACCGCTAGTAATTTGCATTTTGGTACTCGAGCTACCATTTTGAGCAGATGAACTTTGGAATACTAATCCGCTAAAAGATCTGAACCAATTATTTGGTTGTGAGGAGGATGTCCAGTTTTCGAAGTTTCCATTGGGCACCAAATTAGTTTGGGCTTGCAAGGTAATTGTCAAAAACATAAACAGCAAAAGTAATTTTGTTTTCATAAAATATATACTGTTGATTTTTACTACAATAGTATGATATTTTTTTAAAACTTTTTGAACTTTTTATCAAATACTAAATTATGGTCGATTTATAAGCGATTCTCTCTTCAATTTTCAAGAGCAGTTATATTTCTAGCTTTATAAATGTGCGATGTAAACACATTCTGCTTTGTTTTCTGCGCTTATTCTCAGTTGGGAATAACCATATATTTATTTTAGACCTAACAGGTTTTTAAAACCTGTTAGGTGTTGTGAATTTGAAATCTACCACTACTTGAATTGTATCCGTTGTTGGCAATAGTTACAAATAAGAGCCATTGGGAAAATTAAAAACAAAAAAGCAACAATTTTACTTGTTGCTTTTTTGTTTTTACTTGTATTATTTGACTTTGATTGTGGGCACGGAATACAATTCCGCCTTTACTTTGTATTAGATAAAAAACACTAAATTTATTCAAAGGAAAACAGAGGTGAACTAACAAATCCGCTAAGTATGACTTATATCGCGCATTAGTCCTCTGTCTTCTCCTTGAATCCCGTTGAATTGCTTCAAATAGAATGATAGACATCGAGGTCTAATAAAGGCTCTAAAGAAGTTCAACATTTTGTTTATCCTAAATTCAAAGTTATGAAAAACTATTTATTTTATGTAGGTATTGACATTTCAAAATCGAAATTGGATGTAGTTATTTTAGAAAAACAGTCTCCCAATGTATCTAATCATTTCATTGTAGAGAATAATTTAAAAGGAATAAAGGAAATTTTAAAAAACTTAATAAAACAGAAAGTTGATTTGACTACTGTTTTATTTTGTTGCGAAAACACAGGCGTTTATACATTTCCTTTGAGTAGTCATTTATCTGATGAAAAACTGGATTACTGGATTGTTCCTGCCATAGAAATTAAGCGTTCTAAAGGTATTTCAAGAGGTAAAAATGATAAAGCAGACGCAAAGGATATTGCTTTATATAGTATTCGAAATATTGACAAACTTAAACTTTCAACATTACCCGAAACTGCAATTCAGCAACTAAAATTACTTTATACTGAACGAGAAAAAGTGATGAAATCCTTTAAGATTTTTGAAGCGACAAAAGAGAATATTGATTTTATGCCAAAACAAGTTTACAAATCAATTTCAGGAATAAATAATAAAACTGTAAAGTTTCTAAAAACGACATTAAAAGCGATTGAAAAAGAAATGAAAGCAATAATTTCAACTGAAATTGAATTAAAAAAACAATTTGAGTTACTAAAAAGTGTTCCTGGTGTTGGAGACAAAACAGCAATCTATATGCTAATTGCTACAAGAGCATTTACGGCTTTTGATAATGCTAGAAAATTTGCTTGTTATGCTGGAACCGCCCCTTTTGAATATAGTTCGGGTTCGAGTATTAAAGGACGAACCAAAGTGAATCATATGGCAGATAAAAAGATGAAATCAATATTACAAATGTGTGCTATAGTGGCAGTGAAACATGACCCACAGCTCAAAGAGTATTATGAACGAAAAAAAGGAGAAGGTAAAAATGCGATGCTAGTTTTAAACAATGTAAAATGTAAAATTATTGGTCGCGTTTTTTCTGTAATTAACAGACAAACTCCATACATAAACACATATAAATTTGCCTGTTAATTTTTAAAACATCACTTGTTTTTTATCATAGAATGCGCTATCGGGTATCGGGAAAAATATAAATGCTACAGGAAAGATTAAATTATTTACAGAAAGAGCCCCCTGTTCAAGCTGTAGTAATGTAATTGAGCTTTTCTCAAAAAAGTATCCAAAAATTGAGGTAGAAGTAATTCATAATAACGGTGTTTTATTAACAGATTTTTAAATGGGAAATTGGAAATATTATCAGCTTATAGTTACGTTTTATAAAGCTTTATTCGGTTCAATTGAACAGGGTATCCCGATTAAAGATGCTACACATCGAGTATTTGAAGACTTTTGGTTTTTTCCAGAAGAAGAAAATATACTCAGTAACTTAGTAAGTTTAGTTCAATATATAACTGTCTTGTTTTCATTTGATAAAACTATCAGTATTAAATTGATTAACTTATTTAACCAACAAGTTGAAAAACTCAATTTGATTAATCTTAAAGAAAAATTAAGTGCTGATGAAATAGAACATTTAGAAGAAACAATTGATAAAATAAAATTTAAAATAAATAAGATGAATAATAGTATGTAAGATAACTTCGCGTGCGAGCGAGCCCCAGCTGCACGAAGTATTAACAAAAAACGTACTTAAAAACTGCGGGCTGCTGCGCGAATGTCTCTGACTTCACGCCTACTCCAATACCCTAATGTAAATACAGTAACGCAAAAAATAATTTCCTACAATTATATAAAGACTTCGACCTAACAGGTTTTAAAAACTCAATCGCGCATTCTATGATAAAAAACAAGTGATGTTTTAAAAATTAACAGGCAAATTTATATGTGTTTATGTATGGAGTTTGTCTGTTAATTACAGAAAAAACGCGACCAATAATTTTACATTTTACATTGTTTAAAACTAGCATCGCATTTTTACCTTCTCCTTTTTTTCGTTCATAATACTCTTTGAGCTGTGGGTCATGTTTCACTGCCACTATAGCACACATTTGTAATATTGATTTCATCTTTTTATCTGCCATATGATTCACTTTGGTTCGTCCTTTAATACTCGAACCCGAACTATATTCAAAAGGGGCGGTTCCAGCATAACAAGCAAATTTTCTAGCATTATCAAAAGCCGTAAATGCTCTTGTAGCAATTAGCATATAGATTGCTGTTTTGTCTCCAACACCAGGAACACTTTTTAGTAACTCAAATTGTTTTTTTAATTCAATTTCAGTTGAAATTATTGCTTTCATTTCTTTTTCAATCGCTTTTAATGTCGTTTTTAGAAACTTTACAGTTTTATTATTTATTCCTGAAATTGATTTGTAAACTTGTTTTGGCATAAAATCAATATTCTCTTTTGTCGCTTCAAAAATCTTAAAGGATTTCATCACTTTTTCTCGTTCAGTATAAAGTAATTTTAGTTGCTGAATTGCAGTTTCGGGTAATGTTGAAAGTTTAAGTTTGTCAATATTTCGAATACTATATAAAGCAATATCCTTTGCGTCTGCTTTATCATTTTTACCTCTTGAAATACCTTTAGAACGCTTAATTTCTATGGCAGGAACAATCCAGTAATCCAGTTTTTCATCAGATAAATGACTACTCAAAGGAAATGTATAAACGCCTGTGTTTTCGCAACAAAATAAAACAGTAGTCAAATCAACTTTCTGTTTTATTAAGTTTTTTAAAATTTCCTTTATTCCTTTTAAATTATTCTCTACAATGAAATGATTAGATACATTGGGAGACTGTTTTTCTAAAATAACTACATCCAATTTCGATTTTGAAATGTCAATACCTACATAAAATAAATAGTTTTTCATAACTTTGAATTTAGGATAAACAAAATGTTGAACTTCTTTAGAGCCTTTATTAGACCTCGATGTCTATCATTCTATTTGAAGCAATTCAACGGGATTCAAGGAGAAGACAGAGGACTAATGCGCGATATAAGTCATACTTAGCGGATTTGTTAGTTCACCTCTGTTTTCCTTTGAATAAATTTAGTGTTTTTTATCTAATACAAAG
Organism: Flavobacterium sp. CECT 9288; assembly: GCF_918731615.1. Classification (NCBI taxonomy): domain Bacteria; kingdom Pseudomonadati; phylum Bacteroidota; class Flavobacteriia; order Flavobacteriales; family Flavobacteriaceae; genus Flavobacterium; species Flavobacterium sp. CECT 9288. The sequence goes on from NZ_OU957226.1 coordinate 3,468,215, forward strand.
TAAAGGCGGATTTGCAATCCGTGCCCATAACAATGAGCCACAAACATAATCCGTACCCAGCTGCTCGAAGTATTCTAAAAAAACGTTCTTAAAAACTGCGAGCTGATGCGAGAATGTCTCTGACTTTGCGCCATTATATATTGTATTGCAACGCAGATTCGCAGATTAAAAATTACTATAATCTGCGAATCTGCGGTTATTTTAAAAAGGTAATTATATTTCGAATCCTAGTTTTTCGCGCACTTTGGCTAGTACACCATTGGCCACAGCCGAAGCTTTTTGAGCACCTATTTTTAAAAGTGCATCTACTTCGTTAAGATTGCTCATGTAGTAGTTGTATTTTTCTCTTTCGGTTTTAAAGGTTTCGCAAATCAATTCAAACAAGGCTTGCTTTGCGTGACCGTAACCGTAATTGCCGCCTAGATAATTAGCACGCATTGCTGCTAATTGTTCTTCTGTTGCCAATAAAGCATAAATAGCAAATGCATTACACGTATCTGGATTTTTAGGATCTTCTAGTGGTGTACTATCGGTTTCAATACTCATGACTTGTTTGCGTAAGGCTTTGTCATCCAGAAATATATTGATAATGTTGTTGGCTGATTTACTCATTTTTCCACCATTAGTTCCTGGAATCAACATGCTGTCTTCTTGAATTTTGGCTTCAGGAAGCACAAAGGTTTCGCCCATTTGGTGATTAAATCTTGAAGCTACATCACGAGTGATTTCAAGGTGTTGCAACTGGTCTTTTCCTACAGGTACAAACTCGGCATCATACAATAAAATATCAGCGGCCATAAGCATAGGGTAGGAGAACAGTCCTGCATTGACATCATCTAGCCTGTCTGACTTGTCTTTGAAAGAGTGTGCCAAAGTCAAACGCTGGAACGGAAAAAAGCAGCTCAAGTACCAAGACAATTCTGCCGTTTGTGGCACATCTGATTGTCTGTAAAATACCACTTTTTCTACATTTAATCCGCAAGCCAGCCAAGCTGCTGCTGTGCTGTAGGTATTGGTTCGTAGTGTTGTTCCGTCTTTTATTTGAGTAACCGAATGCAAATCAGCAATGAACAAAAAAGATTCATTTTCGGGTTTGTTTGAGAGTGCTATTGCGGGTATAATTGCGCCTAGAAGATTTCCTAAATGTGGTGTCCCTGTACTTTGAACCCCGGTAAGTATTTTTGCCATTATGATTTTAACTTTTCCCGCAAAGTTCGCAAAGTTTTTTATTTATTACCGCAAAATTGTAAATTTTAAAATAAGGAGCCCCGATTGTTATTTGCTTATTTTTTGAAAAGAAATAAACGATTCGGTTTCATAAATCAGCATTTTTTGCAAAATAGATTTACATAGAAAACTTTGTTTTAATTTTTGAATAAAAAAACACAAGGTTTCCATGGAGCGTTTTACCATCTGATTTCTTACTTTTGGAGCTATGAAAGCAATCAAAATTATTTTTTGGGTACTGTGGCGTGTTTGGTTTTATGTTCTAATGGCACTACCCATTCTGGTCATGTTTCCCTTTTTAGTATTGTCTATCGTGTCAGAGCGCGGATATCCTTACTTTTTTAAGATGGCTCGTATTTGGGCCAAGTGTATCCTATTTGGTATGGGTTTTTATTATAAAATTGATGAAGACCAGGCTTTAATTCCTCACAAGAGTTATATGCTAGTGGCCAATCATACTTCTATGACTGACATTATGCTGATGCTTGCTATTACCAAGAACCCGTTTGTTTTTGTTGGTAAAAAAGAACTTTCTAAGATTCCCTTATTTGGTTTTTTCTACAAAAGAACGTGTATTCTTGTAGATAGAAATTCATCAAAAAGTAGGTTAGAAGTTTTTGATAGAGCTCAAAAAAGGATTCAACAAGGATTAAGCATTTGTATTTTTCCCGAAGGCGGTGTCCCTGATGATGAATCTATTGTATTGGATGCTTTCAAAGACGGTGCTTTTAGACTGGCAGTAGATCACGGACTACCTATTGTGCCTATTACGTTACCTGATAATAAAAAACGATTTTCATTTACTTTTTTGAGTGGTAGTCCAGGTTTAATGCGTGTTAAAATTCACCATCACGTTCCCACTACAGCTGTTGATGGTGTAGATCGAAAAGAAATTCGGGATCAAGTGCGTTCCACCATTTACCATCAGTTGTTGTTATTTGCAGCAGGATCTTCTAAAACTCATAACTAATTCCGGTATATACTCCCATTACCATCGGCTTAAAGTTACTGCTGTTGTTTGTAAAAGTATTTATTTGGTACTTGAGCATGGGCTCTAAACTGAGTTGAAATGATTTTATGAGTTTGTAGCGTACTCCAAAGCCAAAATTAGTACTAAAGTGTACCGAATTTAAATTGGTTGCGCTACCAAGGGTTCCATTGAACCCTTCAGATTCCAATCTCACTTCATTATCCTTTAAAAGTAATGTACTAACACCTGCAATGAGATGTATTCCTATTTTTTTATCAATTACTGCATAGGACATTTCAAACGGAATTTCAAAATAATTCATCTGTTGGTTTAGTGCTCCTACATTGTTTTTTTGTAAGTTTTTCTCAAAACTAGATAGGGTAGTAGCGCCATTGTTGTTAGTAATTTCAATGGATGAAGAATTCCTGAAGTTAATGTTTGATACGGTATTATTTCTTAGTCCTGCTGTATAGGACACATTGTTTGTATTGTACCCTAAGGCTAACCTGTTTATACCACTGCGCAGGCTCATTTTTTGGTTCAAAGCATAGTGTATACCAATCCCATAACTTGATGAGTTGTCATTCGTTTTTTTATTTTGAGCCAGTTGAGGATCCAGTGCAGATCCGCTGCTGTTTGTGTTTAAATATACGGCTGCAACAGTAGGTGTTATTTTCCATTTGTTACCCTTTGTTGGGTTAGATTCTGGAGTTGTATTTTTATTTTTTAAAATTTCTTCCAAAGTGTTTATGGCAGCGCTCACTTCTTTATTTGTAACGGCTTGCGTCTTATTAAACATTTCAGTGTCAGTAATTTGTTTCTTTGATTGCGCATTTTGTACGGCTATGATATCTTTTGCAACGACACTGTTATCTTGTTGTTGTGCTAATGCTAACCCTTCTGAATCTTTTATAGCGTTATCACTTACCGATGTATTATTTTTTTGGATATGAACGAGATAATCCTTTTTATTCTTCTTTTGGTTCGAATTGATTTTAGGTCCAGTAACTCGTATAGTTTCTTTTTCATAATTCGTTTGGTTTGGTTGTTGGTTAGTCACTACTTGTTGCGGCTCCTTATCAATGAGGTTTGGTTTGGTGATGAACTTCTTTTTTTGGAGCGTTTCTTTTTCTCTAGCTTTTGATTGGTTTACAATCTTTATTTCAGGTTTTGAACCCGCATATTGTGTTTTTTGAACTAGCAATAACCCTACCAATAATGAGGCCGCAATTCCACTTATTTTAAGCCAAAACGGTAAAACCTTTCGTCTTTTCTTTTTTTTGCGTAAACTTAGTTCAATAGCTTCCCACACCTGTGGCTCAGGTTGGACTTCAAAATCCTTAAATTGTTCTTGAAAATACCGGTCAATATTTTTTTTATCGTGCATTGTATTTTGTTCTAGTAGGGTTACCGGTATAAGAATTTATTTTTTCTCTCAAAATCATTCGGGCTCGGGCCAAATTTGATTTAGTTGTGCCCGTAGTGATATTGAGTATTTCGGCAATTTCCTTGTGTGAATAGCCGTCTAGTACATATAGACTAAATACTAAACGGTATTGATCAGGTAATTCTTGTACCATTTTGAGTAGCGTTTCCAGTGCTATGGGTTCATCATCAATTGTAATTTCTTCTTCAGCTAAGTCGGTATCCACAATATTCAAAAACCGTATGTCTTTAAATTTTTGTAAGGCATTGTTAATCATAACTCTTTTGGCCCAACCTTCAAAAGAGCCCTTGTTACTAAATTGATTTATTTTATTCAAGATGAGTATAAAACCATCATGCAAATTGTCTTGTGCATCTGAATAACTCTTAGAATATTTGAGGCAGATTCCAAAAAGTTTTTTTGCAAACAGTCCATACAGCTCCTCTTGTGCTTTTGGACAGTTTTTTTTACAGTTTGCAATGATTTGATCTAACCCCACAATTTGTTGTTCTATTTAGTTGTCTACTTTAATTTCTTTTTCTTCAAATATAGACACCCCATTAGCGTCTTTGCCTTTGTAAAATTTAAAAATATACGAACCCGTATTGGTTACATAAAATTGAAACGAAACTTCTGATATTGGAGGTAAAGCTTGGTTACAAATTTGATCCTTATCTACTACAGTTTGTATGCCAATGGTTCTTACGTTGAGGTTTTTATCGTAGTAAATCCCTTGATATCCATGGCAACTAGTTGGTTTTTGATATTTGAGTGTAATGGTGTAGGTTTCTCCTAGCTTAAAAGAGGCAGGAACTTCATAACTAGCTACAGGCAATACTTCATAACTGTAATTTGGGTAATCATTGTCAGGGCTACAAGAAAGGAATGAGGCCCATAATAGTGTTAAAGCAATAATTTTTTTCATCTTTTTACATTTTTAGAATTTGACACTTATTTCAAAGGCTTGGGTTGAATTGTAGTTTCGGCCCAAACATTTGTTTTTTTAAATAGAGGTATCTTTGATAAAAAGGTTGCGTTTAAAGCAAAAAAAACCCGAAAAAATCGGGTTTTTAAAAAATTATTCTCCAGCTAATTCTTTAATTCTAGCTTTAATTTTAAGTTCTAGCTCATCGGCTAGTTCTGGATTGTCTTTAATTAAGGTTTTAACAGCATCCCGACCTTGACCTAATTTGGTTTCGCCGTAACTAAACCAAGAACCTGCTTTTTTAATTATTTCAAATTCTACTGCTAAGTCTAATATCTCACCTGTTTTTGAAATTCCTTCGCCATACATGATGTCAAATTCGGCTACTTTAAATGGCGGTGCCACTTTGTTTTTAACTACTTTTACTTTGGTTCTGTTTCCTAAAACATTATCACCATCCTTTATTTGTGTAGAACGACGAATGTCTAATCGTACAGATGCATAAAATTTCAAGGCATTACCACCCGTTGTAGTTTCTGGATTACCAAACATAACTCCGATTTTTTCTCTCAACTGGTTGATAAAAAATACTGTACAATTTGTTTTGCTTATGGTTCCAGTTAATTTTCTTAAAGCTTGTGACATTAATCTAGCGTGCAATCCCATTTTAGAATCACCCATTTCTCCTTCAATTTCACTTTTTGGTGTCAAGGCAGCTACGGAGTCAATTACTACAATATCAATAGCACCTGAGCGAATTAAATTTTCAGCAATTTCTAAGGCTTGTTCTCCGTTATCAGGTTGAGATATGATTAGGTTTTCAATATCTACTCCTAATTTTTCTGCATAATTTCTATCAAATGCGTGCTCTGCATCTATAAATGCTGCAATTCCTCCTGCCTTTTGAGCTTCGGCAATAGCGTGCAACGTTAAAGTTGTTTTACCTGATGATTCTGGTCCGTAGATTTCAATGATTCTTCCTTTCGGATATCCATTTACGCCAAGAGCTAAATCAACTCCCAAAGATCCCGAAGAAATTACTTCTACTTCTTCAATGGCTTTATCTCCCATTTTCATTACAGTACCTTTTCCGTAGGTCTTGTCTAGTTTGTCAAGCGTAAGTTGTAACGCTTTTAATTTAGATTCTTTTTCTGTACTCATCTTCTCTTTTACCTTTTCTTTCATCTATTTTTGTTTGTAACGCTATGAATTTAAGTGGTGTACCTTGGCAGCCACAATTTGATTATTGCAATTGATATATTGTTCTTGTAAAAATACTTCTTTTTCAATTACAATTTTTCCTTTCGATAAAAATTTGAAATCTATTTTCTAATTTATCGTTATTAGGTAAACAAAGCCTTTAATTCTGTGGCATCATGCGGATTCATTTTTCCAGCCAAAACTAAGCTCAATTGTTTGCGTCTAAGTGCTGCTTCAAAACGTTGTTTTTCTAGTTCTGTTTCGGGAACAATTTGAGGAACTTCTACAGGTCGACCAGTGTCATCTACTGCAACAAAGGTATAGATGGCTTCGTTTGCTTTGGTTTTATTTCCAGATTCTCTATCCTCTACCCAAATATCAATATATATTTCCATAGAACTTTTAAAAGCTCTAGAAACTTTTGCTTCAACAGTAACTACGCTCCCTAGCGGAATTGCTCTATTAAACGCAACATGATTTACAGATGCGGTAACTACAATTCGGCGTGAATGTCTTCTTGCGGCTATACTGGCAGCACGATCCATTCTTGCCAGCAATTCTCCTCCAAAAAGGTTGTTCAAGGGATTGGTTTCACTAGGTAATACAAGATCGGTGAGTGTTGTTAAAGACTCAGATGGATTTTTTGGTGTCATATATAAAAGTTCTTATTTCAAAACAAATGGATTAATTCAATAAATAAACGGCAAAAATTGCGGGCATAAAATAAATTACAATAGTTCTTGCGCCGTCATAATCCTTGGCTAAACGCTGCCCAAAAAGAAGCATTAACAAAGTGATACAGGCAAAAACGGCACCGTAAAACCCAAATATTTTTCCGCCATTAATGAACATTTCAATACAACCTACTACACTTAATATTCCCGTAATTAGTTCCAGAACAAGAACGTTCAGTAAAGCTAGTGGTACTTGATTTTTAAGTGGTGTGGCAGCAAAATGTCCTTTAAGCCATTCCACATTGTCTTTCCAATAAAATAGTTTGTCATAACTGGATTGTAAAAAGGTAATAGCCAAAAAAATTAAAATTAAAATTGAAGTAGTGTTGTTCATAGGTTTTATTTTTTATGGATTAATCGTGTTAGTTTTATAGACAAGTCGGTTAGGATAATTTTGGCATTTCCATTTCTTTCAATGTGATACATGGCATCTGATAGTTCTTTATAAATGTCAAAAATGTTATTTCCGTTAACAAAAGGAGCAAAATTCTCTAGTTTGAATTTCTCAACTTTAGTTTCTATGTAAACAAGAGATGGTGTTTGATAGTTAAGCAACAACGCTTGTCGAAACATTTCAATACAAAACTGTAAAAATTCCTTTTGGGTTTCTCTACCCAAAACGGCTATTTGTTCACTCCATTGTATCAAATCTTGAATGGCTGCTGCATTTCCTTTTGCCCTAAAGGCTGCTCTTACCCAGTCAACAAACCATTTTTCAAAAAAATCGGTTTCTCTATTGGGTTGCAACAATTGCTGGGCTTTATTATAATTTCCTTGGGCTTGATGTGCTATTTTTTGCGCTGTTGCGGAATCAACTTCCCATTCTTTCTCTAAGGCTTGGGCTATTGTAGACTCACTCAAACCATTAAAATGCAATACTTGACAGCGGGATCTAATGGTTTGTATAATATCTTCTTCGTTTTCAGAAATTAAAATAAACACTGTCTTATCACTAGGTTCTTCTAATAATTTCAACAATTTATTAGAGGCCGGTATGTTCAGCTTATCAGCCATCCATACAATCATGATTTTGTAACCTCCTTCAAATGATTTTAAAGCTAGTGATTTCAAAATCTCTTGTGCATCTTCAACTCTAATTTCCCCTTGTTTGTTTTTTACGTCTAATATTTGGTACCAGTCAAACAAGCTTCCATAAGGTTTTTTTTCTATGAATTCCCTCCATTCCGTAATAAAATCTAAGCTTTTGGGTTTTCCTTTTATGGCATCGGTGCTAACTGTGGGGTAAATAAAATGCAAATCAGGGTGTGCAAATTTCTCAAATTTGATGTTACAAGCTGCATTAGTTCCCTCGTTTTCACCTTGTGTGTTATTACAAATAATGTATTGTGCATAAGCTAAAGCCATGGGTAATGTCCCAGATCCCTCAGGCCCAACAAACAGTTGCGCGTGTGGAATCCTTCCCAAACTAGCATTTTTTGTCAAGTGATCTTTAATGTGCTCTTGCCCTAATATATCTGAAAATTGCATGAAGCAAAGATAATAGAAAATGATTGAGACATAAATTTTTCAATTTTTAATTTTAAAAAAGAGTGGTCTTTATTCTTTTACATTATATAATGCCTACTTCACTTTGTATTTTTTGGTTTTCTAAATCCAGAAAGTTATTGTTATGATATATGTTTTTCAAAATTACTTTTTAACAAGTGCGGAAACATTTTTTATTTTTTGAACATGAACACTACCAAATGAATTGTAAATAAAGGATGTTAATATTTTTTAAATTTTAAGAAATTTTTTTTTATTTAACATTTATGGGAGCTGACACGAGTTTTTAACTTTTTTTTAATTTATTTTTAGGGTTTTATATTTTTTGGCATTCATTTTGTAATATGCTTTGTAACATGTATTTGTACTTTCATATTTTATTTTAAAAGGGAAGCACAAGTTGAAAAGCTAAGAAGCAACTAAAGATTTTTTTTAAAAAAACGTAATAATTAAGCAACTTTTATTACTTTTAAGAATCATATAGGTATAAATACGTGGTTACAGGCGTTTTGATTTGTTTTTAATACGGTATGGATTGTTAAAAAATGTTAAATTTACCCTAAATGCACTTGAGTTTTGAACGAAAATTAGCAAACTCCACATTATTTGTAATGTTTCTAATTAAAAAAAACCAATAAAACAAAGGCATTGGGAACTTATTAACCAAAAATTGTTAACAATTCAACACCAAAACCAAAATAAAAATAAAAACGTATGTTGTTTTAAGTTTAATTGTTTAGATTTGTTACCTTAAATAAATTTTTTTAATATAATATTATGAAAGCGAAAGTTATTGTTTTAAGTTTTTTTTTAATGTCGACGGGTGCTGCCTTTTCACAAGCGAAAGTTGTAGAAAGAAGCATAATTAGTAAAGATGCTTCCATAAGAACATTTCACGATTTAGATCAATTGAAATCGATGCAAAAAGGAGAGTTAATTGAACTTTACACAGAACGTGTTAGAGTGCTTGTTAAAATATTGCCAAACATCGCTTTAGCAAAACTACCTGGAGTAACCATTTCTGATTTAGGAATTCCTAATGATGCAGTAAATAAAAAAGCATTAGAAGATGTAGCTCAAGGAACACAAGATTTTTTAACTGTTTCTACTGATTTCCAAAAGAAAATGTTGCCTTATGCCGATAAAAATACGTTAGTTGCTGCTATATTGTTTTTTGAAACCACAATGAAATCATTGCATGAATTTGAAGGATTGTAATAAATACTTTCTTTCCTATTCAAATTTATAATAATAATTAAATTTTAATCCCATGAAAAATTTCCCCAAAATTTTAACAATTTTTCTATTGGTAATCTCAGCTGCTCACGCTCAGCAAGAAAAAGGAATTATTGGCCTTAATAACTGGTTGAATAACTGGACCGAGTTTAAGCCGAACAAAGTAGACTACGGAGAAGCCAATCAAATATTAGCAGTTAACATAACTGCAAATACTAAATTGTACAAGAAAAATGTTTATTTGCTTCAAGGTAATGTGTATGTGACTAACAACGCCGTGCTTACTATTGAACCTGGAACCAAAATTATTGGTGACTTTGATACCAAAGGAACTTTAATAATTACAAAAGGGGCTAGTATCATTGCAGATGGTCTAGAAACAGATCCTATTGTATTTACTTCTAATCGCAGTTTGAGAAAAGCTGGAGATTGGGGTGGTATAGTAATATTAGGTGATGCTCCTTTAAATAAATTTGGAGGTGTTGCTTCTGTAAATACTGGTAGTAACACAGATTTTATCCCAACTTTAACATCTTACGGTGGTAATAATCCTGCTGCTAATTCTGGTATTATGAGATACGTTCGTATTGAGTTTGCTGGATCAAAGCTTTCAACAGGTGGAGGAAATTTAAATTCTCTATTTTTGGCAGGTGTTGGAAACAAAACCATCCTACAAAATATAATGATTAGTTTCTCTGGAGGGAATTCATTTGAAATCTTTGGTGGTGATACTAATTTATCTCAAGTTGTTTCATACAAGTCTAGTAATGATGATTACCGTTTTAATTATGGTGCTCAAAGTAACTTGACAAACTCTCTTGCCATTCGTTCTTCTTTTTTATCAAGTAAAAATGGTTCAAGATGTTTAGATATTGCTTCTTACAATAAGAAAGAAGAGGTAGATTTCGCTAAAAAACAGACTTTGGTGGTAGCCACTAATTTAACTCTTGTGAACAACAGCGCTAATATTAATGCTGATATTGAATCAGGTTTAGTTAAAGAGGCCGTTTATATTGCTGAAAATGCTTCACTTAACTGTAAGCGTACTGTAATTTCTGGTTTCAAACCGGCAGTTTTATTGGATAGTAAAATTCAATTGAATGATGAGAACTTAGCTAGAATTAAGTTAGAATCTATGTACTTTAATAACTGTAAAGGAAACATCTTTATTGTTGACAACTCTAATAATGAAGATTTAGAGTCTTTTTACGGTCAAACGAATCTTTTTAATTACTTTTCTCCAAACAGTAATAACGCAGAGACTTTTATTGACTTTGCCAATGAAAAAAGACCGGATTTCCGTTTACAATTATCTAAAATTACAGCATCTAATTAAGGATGCTGTAATGTTATAGCTGTCATGTTGATGCAAAACTAATTATGAAATGTAGACGCCCCCCTACTATTTTTAAAGCCTATCAATTTTTATTTTTATTGCTGTTTTTATTAGCAGTTAATTCCTTACACGCACAATTCACTATAAACAAGCCTTCGCTTGGTTTTACCCAAATATGTGCAAACAGTAATTTTAATACTTTTGAGGTTAGTTTTTCATTCAATCCTCCGGGATCATTAAGCGCCTCAAATCAATTTATACTAGAGCTGTCCGATGGAGTGGGAAGTTTTTCCACTCCAATAGCTCTTAGTTTCACAGAGAAACCAAATTCTGCCACACTCTCCTCAAGAACTTTTATTTTTGCTGTTCCAACCACAACGGGAGGTGAAAATTTCAGAATTAGAGTACGCAGTACTGCTCCTGCAGCAACTAGTCCTAGTTCTAACGCATTCGCGGCTTATTACAAGTTACAAGACACCCAATTTTCTATCAATAATTTCAATGAAAGCGCCACGTATTGTAGAGGTGGTTCGTATGTATTGACTATTGACAATCCGGGAACGGGAACTAATGATTCCCCTTTAAAATATCCATCACTAACATTTAAATGGTTCAAAGAACCAAGTTTAGTGCCTATAGCCACAACACCTAGCCTTACAGTTACATCACCAGGAAGGTATTATGTTGAAACAAATTATGGTACATGTACTTCTGATTCTTTTTCTAACAGAGTTACGGTTGGAGAAGCTGCGGGTACAGTAGCAACGGTTACGTCAAGCAAAGGAAATCCATTTTGTCCGTCAGAAGGGTCAACAACATTAAGTACACAAGCTGGAAATACCTACCAGTGGTTTTTAAACGATGTCGCCATCGTGGGTGCCACTAGCCAAAATTATAGTACCACTACAGCTGGGAATTATACAGTTAGAGTTGATTTTGGAGGCTGTACCTCTACAGGTGCCATCAATCTAGAAAATGTACCTTTTACAAGTTCCTTAAATGTTACAGGAACAACCATTATCAATGAAGGAGAAACTAAGCAAATTGTAGCAACTACATCCGCAAATAATCCTACGTTTGAATGGTTCTTGAATGGTACTTTGATACCTTCAGCCACTACAAATACATTGAATGTAAATCAAGAAGGAAATTATTCTTTAACTATAACACAAACTACCGGTTGCATTTCAAAAAAAGAATTACCATTTGAAATCCGTTTTCCTTTCGTAGATCCTAATGTGGTTTTAATTCCAAATATAATAAGTCCTAATAATGATGGTATCAATGATACTTGGATTATACCACAACAATATATAAGTGGTACAAACACATCGGTGGTGGTCTTGAATGCAAGGGGTGAAATGGTTTTGAATACTACAAATTATCAAAATAATTGGCCAGAAGAGCAACTGGATTTTAAATCTGTGAATCCCATTTATTACTATATCATTACAACACAAGATAATACGATTAAAAAGGGTTCCATCACAGTAATTAGGTAACATGAAAAATATTTTTTTTAGTTTTTGTTTTTTTTTCTGTTTACTTCAGACTATCCATTCACAAGATAATGGTGTGGTCTCTTTCAATATACCAGTTAGAAATTCACTTAAGTTTCATAAATTTTTAATCAATCCTGCTTTTAGTTTTGCTAGGGAGCAAAACTCATACGCGACCATTTTTAACAAACGGGAATGGGTACAATTTGAAAATGCGCCGCAAACCTATTTGGCTAGTTATTCTGGACGTTTTGGTGAAAATCAAGGAATTGGTATAGGATTGTTTCAACAAAATTATGGCGTACTTACAACATTTGGTGGAGTGGCCAACTTTGCACAAAATGTATATCTCAGTGAAGACAATAATCTTACTTTTGGTTTAAATCTAGGTTTTTATAAAAGTGGAATTAATACAGGTAAAGTAGTTAGTAATTATACCGACCCTGCATTAGGATTAGTTCCTTCAAATTCATTACTAGTTGTAAGTCCAGGGATCAACTACGGAACCGCTTTTTTTGATTTTGGACTTGCTCTAAACAATGCGGTTCTGTATAATTTAGAAACATCACAAATGGTGCAAGATGACCCACAACGAGCACTACAAGCACATATAATGTATACGGGTTTTATAGACAGTAATGGTTTCTTTGATCGAAGTAAATTTTCGGGTCTTGTTCGTACTGAGATTAAAAAAGAACAAACTATACTTTCTGGTTTAATGATGTTCAGTATTCCTAACGGAGTTTGGGCACAAGCAGGTTACAATTCATTTCACGGTGTTTCAGCGGGGATAGGACTTAATCTTACATCCAGAATTGCTTTGGAATATAACTATGAAAAAGCATTGGGTAATTTTACTCAATTTGGACCTTCGCATGAAATTGTTTTAGCCTACAAGTTCAATGGCAAGTATAGTAATGAGGATGAGGAAGAAGGTTCGATACTCCCTAAATTAGAACCTAAATCGGTTCCAAATCCACCGTCAACACCTAAAGTGACACAAAAATCAGCTTCAGATATACAAAAAGAAAATGATTTAAAAGCTGCTAAGGCTAAAGCCGTAGCAGATGCTGCTCAAAAAGCCAGACAAGATAAAGAAGCACAAGTTAAAGCAAAAGCAGAAGAGAATAGATTGAACCGTGAGAAAGCAATTGCTGATGCTGCTGAAGCAAGAGCCAAACAATTGGCTGATGCCAAGGCTAAAGTAGTTGTTCCTGTTTCTGCGGCAGATGCAAAAACAAAACTAGCTGCAGATGCAAAAGCGAAAGCGGATGCTGAGGCAGCCAAACAAGCTGCGCAAGCTAAGGCAAAATCAGAAGCAGAAAACAAAGCGAAACTAGCTGCTGATGCCAAAGCCAAAGCTGATGCTGAAGCTGTGAAACAAGCAGCAGTTGCTAAAGCCAAACTAGCCGCCGATGCTAAAGCGAAAGCAGATGCCGAAGCTGCTAAACAAGCTGCAAATAAACCTAAACCTGAAGAGGTTGCCAAAGCCAAATTAGCCGCAGATGCTAAAGCGAAAGCAGATGCTGAAGCTGCGAAACAAGCTGCTGAAGCTAAAGCCAAATCAGAAGCCGAAACGAAAGCTAAATTAGCTGCAGATGCTAAAGCGAAAGCAGATGCTGAAGCTGCGAAACAAGCTGCTGAAGCTAAAGCAAAATCAGAAGCGGAAACCAAAGACAAATTAGCTGCAGATGCTAAATCGAAAGCAGATGCTGAAGCTGCGAAACAAGCAGCAGTTGCTAAAGCAAAATCAGAAGCCGAAACGAAAGCGAAGTTGGCTGCAGATGCTAAAACGAAAGCAGATGCTGAAGCTGCCAAACAAGCTGCTGAAGCTAAAGCCAAAGCAGAAGCCGAAACGAAAGCTAAATTAGCTGCAGATGCTAAAGCGAAAGCAGACGCCGAAGCTGCGAAACAAGTTGCTGAAGCTAAAGCAAAAGCAGAAGCCGAAACGAAAGCGAAGTTAGCTGCAGATGCTAAAGCGAAAGCAGACGCCGAAGCTGCGAAACAAGTTGCTGAAGCTAAAGCAAAATCAGAAGCCGAAACGAAAGCGAAGTTAGCCGCAGACGCTAAAGCGAAAGCAGACGCTGAAGCTGCAAAACAAGCTGCTGAAGCCAAAGCCAAAGCAGAAGCAGAGGCCAAAGCGAAGTTAGCTGCAGATGCTAAAGCGAAAGCAGATGCCGAAGCTGCAAAACAAGCTGCTGAAGCTAAAGCCAAAGCAGAAGCAGAGGCCAAAGCGAAGTTAGCTGCAGACACTAAAGCGAAAGCAGACGCCGAAGCTGCGAAACAAGCTGCTGAAGCCAAAGCCAGAGCAGAAGCAGAGGCCAAAGCGAAGTTAGCTGCAGATGCTAAAGCGAAAGCAGACGCCGAAGCTGCGAAACAAGCTGCTGAAGCCAAAGCCAAAGCAGAAGCAGAGGCCAAAGCGAAGTTAGCTGCAGACACTAAAGCGAAAGCAGACGCCGAAGCTGCGAAACAAGCTGCTGAAGCCAAAGCCAGAGCAGAAGCAGAGGCCAAAGCGAAGTTAGCTGCAGATGCTAAAGCGAAAGCAGACGCCGAAGCTGCGAAACAAGCTGCTGAAGCCAAAGCCAAAGCAGAAGCAGAGGTCAAAGCGAAGTTAGCTGCAGATGCTAAAGCGAAAGCAGATGCCGAAGCTGCGAAACAAGCTGCTGAAGCCAAAGCCAAAGCAGAAGCAGAGGCCAAAGCGAAGTTAGCTGCAGATGCTAAAGCGAAAGCAGATGCCGAAGCTGCAAAACAAGCTGCTGAAGCCAAAGCCAAAGCAGAAGCAGAGGCCAAAGCGAAGTTAGCTGCAGATGCTAAAGCGAAAGCAGATGCCGAAGCTGCAAAACAAGCTGCTGAAGCCAAAGCCAGAGCAGAAGCAGATGCCAAAGCGAAGTTAGCTGCAGATGCTAAAGCGAAAGCAGACGCCGAAGCTGCGAAACAAGCTGCTGAAGCCAAAGCCAAAGCAGAAGCAGAGGCCAAAGCGAAGTTAGCTGCAGATGCTAAAGCGAAAGCAGATGCCGAAGCTGCGAAACAAGCTGCTGAAGCCAAAGCCAAAGCAGAGGCCAAAGCGAAGTTAGCTGCAGATGCTAAAGCGAAAGCAGATGCCGAAGCTGCAAAACAAGCTGCTGAAGCTAAAGCCAAAGCAGAAGCAGAGGCCAAAGCAAGACTAGAAGCCGACGCAAAAGCAAAAGCAGATGCCGAAGCTCAAGCTAAGTTGGCCGCTCTAAATAAACCTAAGGATGAGAATTCCAAATCAATGGATAAAATTGCCGAGACTCTTGATATGGCCGGTAAAACACAACAACAATTATTGTCTCAGTTGAACGAGAAAGTGAAACTGAAAGAGAAAGAACTCCAGGATTTAAAAACGGAAAACGATTTAAGTGATAAAGGAATTGCGAGTGCCCCAAAACCATTTAAGAGCGCCGCTGCTCAAAATGCTGAGCTTGATAACTTAAAAGCAGAAATTGCAATAGTAAATCAAAATCAGAATCAATTATTGAGTAACTTTAAGGCATTGTATGAAGAGCGTATTAAAAAAGTGCCAAACAAGAACGATGCCCTTACTTTAAGCTACTTGCAAAGTATAGAGCAATTAAAAGCAGAGCAAGCAAAAGCGGAATTGTCTAACAAAAACTTGTTAGCTACGCTAGAACAAATTAAAGTAGATACAGAAATAGAGAAAAAACGCCGTATCAAGCGTGCGAATTTCCAGAATGAAGACGATCGTTTTGCCAGAGATCAGGAAACCTTAAAACGTATTAAGGAGACAACTAAACTCAGTGCAACACCATTGAAACCAGAAGATTTTGATTTTGGTAACGAGCAGTTGAACATGCAGATTATCAAGAACATTAAAAATGTGGAAACAGGATATTATATAGTGTATGCGGTTCATGCAGACGTTGCAAAACGTGATGCATTCTTAACCAAAACGGTTGCGGCAGGAGAAAATAAGGTGAATTTCTTCTTTGATGTGAAGTCTTCTAATTATTTCATCTATACCACACGTTTTGATAATTTAGATGAGGCGACTAAAACAATAGAGTCAAGAGGAAGCAAGCCGTACAATGCCAAAATGGTTGTTATAAAAGTTGAAAATTAATCATGAATGAAGATTGGGATCTTTGATTAATGTATTAAATGCAACAGCCGTTAGAGAATATTAAAATTGGAATTTAAAAATAAATACGAAGGAACAGTCTAGTAGCTTCCCCCCAGAGTACTAGATTGTTACTTCATTAAAATACCACTACTATGAAAAAAACTACTTTTTTAAAAGTAATCCTACTTACTTTTATGTTTTTGCAAAGTTTTTTGTCTATTTCTCAAAACGTAGTTCCTTTTACACGTCGATTTGATCAAGACATCAAAGGAGATATGTTACTAATAGGTAATAGTATTTTGAATAGGAGATCAGCTACCAGGAATCCAAACGATCCTTATAATGGTAACAATTTGAACTCTGATTTTAGTATGGAGTACATCAATGTTGATAACGGTGCCACTCCAGGTATTTTTAATTCTAGTAGTGCTAATCTAGTTGTTCCTAATCCGGTAGCCACTTCTGCACCTTGTTATAAAATTGTATACGCTGCTTTGTATTGGGGTGCTGTAACACGAGGAACCACTCCGGTGACCAATGTGAAATTTAGAATGCCTTCTGGTGGTTATAATGACGTGGTAGGAACCGTTATCCATAATTCAACTACACCTATAGGAACCAGTTTGCCTTATGCCTGTGTGGCTGATGTTACTAGCTTAGTGACTGGAACCGGTAATCCAAATCCAGAGGGGACTTATACATTAGCAAACGTTTCTACAGCTCAAGGTACTAATAGGCCTGCAAATACAACTAGTGGTGGTACAGGTCTTTCGGCAGGTTGGTCGTTATACATTGTATATGAAGATCCTAAATTGCCTGCAAAATCAATCACTTCTTACGATGGATTTAGTGCGATAAGTAGTACGGTGAACCTAGATATTGCAGTTACTAATTTTAGAACAATCCCAGCGGGACCAGTTCGAGGTAAATTTGCTTTCTCCGCTTTAGAGGGTGATGGGGATATTCCAGGAGATAACCTTTCTATAAATGGTACTCTTTTATCAGCTGCAAATAGTGTACCAACCGATATTCGTCCTAACACTAATTTTTTTAATAGCTCGGTAACTTATATTGACCCTGCAACAGGGCTCACTGAAAATTATCTCAATAGAACCCCCAACAGCTCCAATACGCTGGGTTATGATGCGGGTATTTTGAACATACCCAATAATGGAAATGTAATCATTGACAATAATGATACCAGCGCATTGATTGGGCTTAGGAGTAGTCAAGACGTGTATTTTTATTACTTTAATGCAATTGCCTTAGATATTATTGCCCCTAACATTGTTTTGACCAAGCAGGTTTTTAGTGATGCTTCTTTAACCAATGATGTTGGTAATCAAAATGTAACTAGAGGTCAAGAATTGCATTATGCAATTGGTTTTCAAAATATAGGAAACGATAATGCCGAAAATTTTACCATTACCGACGTATTACCTATTAATATTAATTTTGATCCAAATGACATTGTAGTCCCTAATAATTCTGGAATTACTTATGTTTATACTGCAGCAACAAGAACTATTGTTTTTACTGTTCCTAAAAATTTGGTCGTAGTTAGTGCTCCTAGATATAGAATACGTTTTAAAGTGCGTGTGGTATCAGAGTGTAATGAATTAAGTGATGTATGTTCTAATTCTATCCAAAATCAAGCGTTTGCAGATTATCAAGGAGAAGCCAGTGGTATTAGGGTTGATGATCAAAGAAGTTTAGCTACTTTTGGAGCGTGTTTTTTAGGTACTCCAGCTCCAACCAATTTCTTAGTAGGTCTTGATGATTGTATTTACACAAGAAATTACCAGTTGTGTGGTGCCAGTGTAGTACTAACTGCAGCCAACGGATACGATGCTTATTCATGGTCAACCAGCCCATCAGGAACTCCAGTAATAGGAACTACACAATCTATTACAGTAACTCAAACCGGAACCTTTTATGTAACTAATTTTGCTACTGCTCCGTGTAGAACCATACGACAAGTTGTTACGGTTTCTCCTGCAGGTTCAGCAGTTACTAACCCAGTTATTCCTTTTGCAACACAAACAGTAACCTGTCCTAACAATGGTAAACTTTTACCTAAAATATTTTTGTGTGGAGCCAATGCCAGCCGTTTAATAACAACAGGAGTTTCCGATGCTATTTCCATTCAATGGCAACGCTTGAACGAAGCCAGTTGTCCTCCCGTGGGTTCAGATGATTGTGCCAATGAACAAACCAGTTGTACTTGGACCACAGTAGCTACTGGACAGAATTATACTGCCGACACCTCAGGTCAATTTAGAGTAGTGTTTAATTATGCAGGGGGATGTTTTAATATTTTTTATTTTAATGTTTTTAAAAACTTATTAGATCCAACAGCTGATTCTAGAGATATCATTTGTAATACCACAGGACAAATTACAGTGGGTGGTGTTCCAGCAACGGGCTATGAGTTTAGTTTAAATGCAACTGGTCCATTTCAAACCAGTAATGTATTTCCAATTTCTACTCCTGGAGCTTACACCGTTTATATCAGACAACAAGGTGTGGTATCAAATCCATGTTTGTTTGAAGTACCAGGAATTGATATCCGAAGACGAAATTTCACAGTTAGTGAGTTTGTAACACAACCTTTATGTAATGGAGATCGTGGAACCATAAGATTAGCTGCTAATGATGTGCGAGGACAATATTCATATATCTTAAGAAGAAATGGAACTATTGTAAACTCTTCTATTTTAACAAATAATAACTTTTTTGATTTCCCGAATTTAACATCAGGTACCTACACTTATGAAGTTACAACAGAGGATGGTTGTCTTGGAACAGGATCTATAGAGATAAGAGAGCCAGATATCTTAACAGCTACAGTTAGTCTTACTAAATCTCTTACTTGTGAATCAGGTGAGATTACCGTTGCACCAGTAGGAGGAACTTTACCCTATGCTATATATGTCAATGGAGCTACTACTCCACAATTTGCTTATCAAATAAATGCACCTACAGCGGGATTATATGATTTATTGATTATAGATGCAAACGGCTGTAGAACCACAACTTCAATAAACGTAGCAAGTGTTCCTACACCAGTCTACAACACAGTAGGTACTAATGTAAATTGTTATGGTGATACTACAGGTGTTATTAATTTTAACATGACTGCTGATAATGGGTATACCGTAACCTATAGTATAGATAACGGCTTGAACTATGGTACGTCAGGACTAATTTCTGGTTTAGCTGCAGGGACTTACAATACCATCTTAAAATACACATTGAATGGAGTAGAGTGTCTGGAACCTATGAGACCTATTACCATTACCCAACCATCAACAGCTTTAACAGCCTCAGCGGGGGTATCTGAGTTAGCAGGTTGTGGACCAGCCGGCGAAGGAAGGGTACGTATAACTAATGTCCAAGGAGGAGTTGCGCCTTATGAATTTAGTTTTGACAACCAAGGATCTTGGACCACTGTAAATAATGCTTTGAAAGCGCCAGGTAATTATATTCTGTATGTAAGAGACCGCAACAATTGTATTTTTCAAGCTCCAGTAACGGTAGATCCTGCACCATCTCCACCTAATATTAGTATTGCTACACCAGTTGATTTTAATTGTGACGGAACAGCCACAAGCACAGTTACAGTAAATAATCCAGGTAATATCAATTACACCTATAATTATTTTATTGATGGTATACAAAACCCTAATACTCCAAGTAATATTTTCTTAAACGTTACCCCTGGACCTCATGACATAAGGATAGATTATCAATTGTCTACTGTAACTACATTTAGTAATTTGTTGTTTGAGGATTTTGGTAGAGATTCATCCGTTTATACAAATACTTCGTCTCCTGATGCATCATCTCCTGGAATTAATCCTGCTTTTTGTTGGGAACGTCAAATAGATGCTACTAGATGTAATAATAATAGATTGTTTGGAAATGGAGAGTATACTGTAACAAGTAGTTTACGTAATAATCCATTTGGTGGCTGGCATAATCCAGTGGATCATACTTCGGGTAGTGCTACAGGACGTTATTTAGCTGTTGATGCAGGAAATGCAATACCAAATAACGCAGTTTTGTATAGAAAACAAATTAGAGATATTATACCTAATCAACCCATTAGAGTTCGTTTTTATGCTACAAATTTATTAAGAGTTGGGAACAACCAACCAGATGCTTCCTTAACTGTTGAGTTACAAAATGCCGCAGGTGTTTCTTTGTCTTCAAGTTCTACTGGTGGAATACCAAAAACTAATGGATGGGTCATGTATGAAAGAGAAATAAATCCAGGAAATAATACTATTTTAGATTTTGTATTGCGCCTAGAAGTTGCTCAAGTTAACGGTATCGATTTTGCGGTCGATGATATAGAAGTATATCAATTGCCACGAGCATGCGTTACCTCAAGAACTATAAATATCGAAGTACCTACAGGTCGTGCGTTTGAAGCTCAAGTTAATGGACAACGCAATGTGTCTTGTGCAGGAGGTGCTGATGGCGGATTTACCATCACGGCTCAAAATTTTGATGCCACTACTGGTTTTGAATATTCATTAAATAATGGTGGTGCATGGAGTGCTGCTCAGTTAACTTCTCCTATAGTTATAAATACATTAGGCGTTAATTCATATAATGTTTTGGTTCGTCCTGTAGGTTCTACAGTTACGGCTTGTTCTAAATCATTTACAGTAAACATCACTGCGCCTGCTGCTGTAACCGCTGTTGCTGCAATACTTACTCCGGCAACGTGTACCACAGGAGCAACCATACGTGCAACCGGCGGAGGAGGAACTCCAGCCTATCAATATGAATTGCGTGATAGCAATGGTACTTCAGTAATTACCGCTTTTAATACTAGTAGAGATTTTACTAATGTTCCAGCAGGAAATTACATGGTATTTGTAAGAGACGCTAATATTTGTTCTAATCCAGTTGGATTTCCAATAACTGTAACTGCACCTCCAGGAGTAACTGCTACACTGGCTACTACCACTGATTATTGTTATACTACCGCTAATCCAGCAACACTTGTTGTCAATGTTACGGGAGGAACAGGGCCTTTTACCTATCAATTAGACAGTAACACTGCTGAAAGTTCAGCTTTAACCACTTATCCTTTTCCGAATGTTACGCCAGGAACCCACACTATTGTAGTAACAGATAGCAACAATTGTACATCAACAATTTCTAATATTGTTATTGCCCCACAGTTAGGTTTCAATGTTTCTTTAATTAATGATTTAACGTGTTTAGTTGATGCCTCTATTGGTAATCCAGTTATTACAAACGGATACGGCCCAACTTACACCTACATCGTATCTCGCGATTCGGGAACACCTACTGCAGTGACTTCATTCCCATTTACTGCAACTCAAGCCGGTAGTTATGTATTCACGGTGACAGACAGCCGTGGTTGTCCTGCAACAAGTAATCCTATTGTAGTAACACCAAAAACAACTCCGACACATATTACCGCAAAAACAGATATTACGTGCAACGGCTTGAATAACGGTACCATAACGGTAACCCCTTCAGGAGGATTTACTACTACTTATACGTATGCTATAAAATTAAGTACGGCTACTGCTTATACAACGCAAGCTACCAGCCAGTTTACCAGTTTAGCTGCAGGTACTTATGATATTAAAGTAATTGACAGCAAAGGTTGTGAGTCTACGCCAACGCAAGTAACGATTATAAATCCAACACCAATTGTACCAAACGCTAGTGCAACAGCATTTAGTTGTAGTCCTACCAATGCACCTCAATCGGCTACCATAACTGTTGCACCAACAGGTGGAACAGGAACGTATACGTATAGTTATAACAACGGAGGTAGTTTTGGACCAAGCAATACTTTAGTTGTAAACAATAATGGCAGCGTTCAAACTATTCGAGTAGTAGTTAGAGACGCTAACGGTTGTTTGTCACCAATGCAACAAATAGATTTACAACCATTAAATTCACCAATGAATTTAACTTTTAGTAACGCAGCAGTTACTTGTACAAATCCTACTACAACGGTAACTGTAACGGCTACAAATGGAGTAGGAGCCTTAACGTTCTTGATTACAGGAACAAATTCAGGAACTAATTCAACGTTTTTTACACCAGCCACGACATCGGGAGCAACGGCTTCGTTCCCTAATTTATTACCAGGAAACTACACGTTTAGAGTAACCGATGCCAATGGTTGCTACTACACCGAATCACATAATATTGACCCAGTTACGCCTATAGCCGTTGCGGCTAATAAAACCAGCGATGTTTTGTGCCAAGGCGGAAGTACAGGATCAGGAACCTATACCGTTTCTGGAAATGCTACTATAGGGGCTTATACCTTTACATTAACTTTAGGAACATTAGGAACAGGAACCTTAACCCAATCAGGAAATGTACTTACCCTAAGCAATGTGGCAGCAGGTACGTATACCGTACGTGTTACGGATACGGCAACAGGTTGTTTTGCTGATGGAACCATTACCATCAACCAGCCAGTGGCACCATTAGCGATTACTAATGCAGTTGCAACCAATTTTAATTGCAACAACGATAATGCACAAATAACGGTAACTGCAACGGGCGGAACAACGGATTACGGTTACGCAGCAGTACCAGCAGTACCAGCAACAGTACCTACTACTTTTGCTAGTAGCGCTGTGGTAACGGTAGATACAAATAATGGAACTATTTTAAATTGGGTGGTTTACGTACGCGATGCTAACGGATGTACTACTAGTAGGTCAGTAACCATAGCAGGCGATCCTGCACCAGCACCTCCAGTAGTAACCGTACCAAATCAATGTTCAGCGACAGGAAGCGGATTTACTATTACAGTAACCCCAGTAACAGGACCTTTAGGACCTTATACATATGGAATTTCTGGAATTACAGGAGCATTCCAAACTGCTGATACGTTTAACGTAGCACCAGGATCATATACTGTGTTTGTTAGAGATAGAAATGGTTGCTTTTCTACAGGAACAGCAGTAACAGTAGCAGCGCAACTAACAGCTGGTGCAGCAGTTACGAAACCTTTAGATTGTACTGCTACGCCAAATGCTATAATTACTACAACTATAAATGGAGGACAAGCCAATTATAGTTATGTGATTACAGATAGTATTGGTAATACAGTTGCTTCAAACAGTGGAATTACTGGACCTACATTTACATACAGTCCAACAATAGCAGGTACTTATACGATTGTAATTAACGATGCTATTGGTTGTACAACAACTACTTCAGCTACGGTAGCGCCAATAGCAGATCCAAGCCTAGCAGTAGCTGCTCAAGTTAATGTAAGTTGTAATGGTGGATCAAACGGATCTGTTACTTTAATTGGATCAGGAGGTTCAGGCGGATATCTTTACAGTAATGACAACATCACATTTGGACCAAGTGCTACTTTTACAAACTTAGCAGCGGGTACCTATACTTTTTACGTACGTGATTCTAAAGAATGTGATACTTCAATTAACGTAACGATCACTGAACCAGCAAATGCTTTGGTAGCAACAGCTGACGTTGTACCATTTGAATGTAACGCTTCTAACGCTCCAGTAGCAGGAACAGTAACAGTGAATGTAACTTCTGGAACCGGAACAGCTCCATATACTTATAGTTTTAACGGTGGTGCTTTCACCAACAACAACGTTTTAACAATTAACAACACTACTGCAGATGTACCTTATACGTATATAGTACGTGACGCACTAGGATGTACCGTTTCAGGCAACGGAACTTTATTCCGTTTAAATAATCCGGTAATAGGAACCATCACAAGTACACGAATTCTTTGTCAGCCAATAACAGCGACAACAAGTACAGTAACCGTTCCTGTAAATGCAGGTACTGGAGTAGGTACTTTAAGCTACACGATTGTTTCTGGTCCAGTTACCAACGCAACAGGAGCTACAACGGGAGTATTTTCAGGTTTGACTTCTGGAAATTATGTATTTAGAGTAACGGATGCTAACGGATGTTACGATACCGAGTCGTATTTTGTTGCTCCAGTAACTCCAATAGTAGCTACTGCAACTAAATTAACCGATGTTGATTGTTTCAATAACACAACAGGTTCTATTCGTTATAACGTAAGTGGTTTTGGAACAGGAAGCTATAGCTACACTGTAAATGGAGGAACGCCAGTAACGGCAGAAACTTTAAGTCCTTTCGATTTGACCACTTTAGGCGCAGGAACTTATAATGTAATTTTTACAGATGAAGTTACAGGTTGTACAGTACCTACTTCTGTTACAATTACGCAACCAGCTCAAGCATTAGCAGCAACTTACACTACTGTAAATGCCAATTGTAAAGTTCCTACAGCTAGTGTTACTGTTACAGCAACTGGCGGAACTTCAACTTACAGATATTCATTTGTTACTTCAAGTACAACCCCAGGAACGTATGGAATAAGTGGTGTTGCTAATTTAAATCCAACAACAAGTACAACTTGGTATGCGCATATCATTGATGCTAATAATTGTACTTTTATATTGCCAATAACCATTGCTACCGATCCAATACCAACTGTTACGGCAACAGCAACAGGACAATGTTTGGGGTCAGGTCCATATACTATCACTGCCTCTGGTTTAGGAGGAGTAGGTACACTAAGTTATAGTATCAACGGTGGAGCTTCTTACCAAGCAGGCAACACGTTTACCGTAACTACATCTGGTAATTATACCATTACTGTAAAAGATGCTAATAATTGTACTAGTACAAGTAACGTTATTGCGGTTGCACCACAGTTAACGTTAAATGCTATTTTAAACAAAGATATTACATGCAATCCTGCGCCAACAGACGCGCAAATTACCTTAACACCAACAGGTGGAGTAGGTCCGTTTACTTATACGGCGAGTCCTGCAACAGGAACATTTGCTGGTAATGTATTTACTACAAACGCACCTGGTAGTTATACATTTACAGTTACTGATACGACTACAGGTTGTACATTTACTACAACAGCGGCTATTCCTGTAACAGCACCAACTACACCCGTTATTACCGCAGTAACACAATCTGCATTCATTAACTGTAATGGTGATGATACAGCTGCCATTACTATCGCTATCGATAACACACAAGGACAATCTCCTTTTGTATTTAACGTAAGACAATTTTCTGATCCTGCATTTACTATTTTGGTACAAGACTTTGGAACTCAAACATCGGGATTACCAGCAGGTTATTATGTAGTAACATTAACTGATGCTAAAGGCTGTACGGTTACCGAAACAATTACTATAAATGAACCACCTGCTATTATAGTTACAAGCACTTCAACTCCAATTACTTGTAATGGTGCAGGTATCTCGAAAGGGTCTGTAATTGTTCAAAGTGTTACTGGAGGAGTTGGACCATACAATTATTTTGTTACGGGTGTTAACGGATATAATAATTCAGAATTAAATAATTTAGGAACAACTTCTGTTGCTTTCAATGTTGTAGATTTTGGAATCTACCAAATTAATGTAGTTGACTTTAATGGTTGTTCAGTTTTAATTCAAAATGTCAAAGTTGCATCTCCACCTGATGATTTAGATATAAGTGTGATTCCGCCTCCTGCAGATTGTTCAGCTCCTGGTTCAGCTGTTGTTTCTGTTGGTTCTTCTCCAACAAGTACAATAGGTGCAGGACCATTTTACTTTAGTATCTATACTGGTTCAGCCACTGTTTATCCTGCTGGAACTTGGTTACCTGAAGATGCCCCGGGAAGTAAGCAGACAACATTTCCTAATCTTATTCCTGGTGTAACTTATACTTTTGTTGTCTTTGACGCCGATGTTGCCAATGGAGGTACAGGTACAGGTTGTTATTATTATGAAACATCCACAATTCCGATACCAACAAATTCTACTATTACTGTTAATCCTTTAACTCCTAATAATATTACTTGTCGAGGAGCTGCAGATGGAAATGTTACATTTACAATAAATCAACCATATGGCGTAGCTACTCCAGTTACTTATCAAATTTATAATTCGCAATCAGTAACTCCTGTTGGCCCTGCTGTTGCTGCTGTTATTCCAGCAACGGGTTCATTAGTAGTTAATAATTTTGGAACTTTGCCTTTCGGTAGTTATTTTGTTTTGGTAACAGAAACAGGTGTTGCAACAAACTCTGGATGTAGTATCAGTTCTACAAGATTTGACATAACTGAATCTGCAATTGATTTAACAATAACTGCGCAAAAGATTAAAAATATCAATTGTAACGAAGATGGTATTATTGCTGCTTTTGCAAGTAATGGAACAGGTCCTTACACGTACCAATATTTATTAGATACAGTTACTGCCCCTACTGCTGGTACCTCAGGATGGGTGACTAATACAACATTTGCAACAAGTGTTCCGGGTAACTATATTGTGTATGTAAAAGATGATTATGGTTGTATTAAATCTGATGATGTAATTTTATTACAAGATGCACCACCTACAATTGCAGTTCCAGCACCTATTTGCTACAACGGTACTCCATTTACAATAGATTTAGTTACAAATGCTTCGGCTTCGGCTACTATTTTACCAGCAACTTACAAAGTGGAACCAATTGCTAGTTTAGGTAGCGCTACGTACCAAAACGGTTCTACTTTTACGTTAAATGCTGCTGGAACTTATAGATTGTACATTAAAGATGGCAATGGTTGCGTAGCTTTTGTAGATTACACAGTGCACCCACAATTAGAATTAATTCCAACTTTAACGAAAGGATTAGATTGTACTGGAACACCAAATGCAACAATCACTTTGAATACAACTGGAGGGAATCCGCTTCCAACACCAGGAAATTATACATATGAAGTTAACTTTAACTCGGGTGGTTTTGTGGCCGCTACAACACCTTATTCAGCCGCTGCACCGGGTACTTACGAGTTTAGAGTAACTGATGCAAATAATGCAACAATTTGTCAAGCAACCGCAACTATTGTTCTGGATCCTATTCCGGCTACTGTAATTGCAACTCCTATTGTGACAAACGTAAGTTGTAACGGAGGTAATGACGGAACAATTACTATCAATGTTACATCAGGCGTAGGTCCTTATGAATACAGTTTATTTGACGGCGTAACTACAACTGCTTTTACCACCAATAATACTTTTACAGGTTTAGTGGCAGGAACCGCTTATGTGGTTACCGTGCGTAATGATAGAGATTGTTTACAGGCTTCTCCTGCAATAACAATTGCAGAGCCTGCTCCTCTTACAGCTACGGCTTCAGCAGCAGCAAACACTACATGTAGCACTACTACCTTAATTACTGTAAATACTCCAACAGGAGGAACTTCATCAGGAGTTGGAACGGGTTATACCTACAGTTTTAATGGTTTATCTTTCACTGGTGACAATACGTTCACGGTAAATAATGGTCCACTAGCCACTACTACAACAATCGTGGTACGTGATGCTAATAATTGTACGTTTACTTTACCAAGTGTGGTTACACCAGCCTTAACACCGCCTACGGATTTAAGTTTTGCTGTAACTACAGCGCCAACTTGTACTGCTAATTCAGCAACGGTGCAAGTAACGGTAACGGGCGGTTTAGGAACACCAGCTTTTGAAATAATTTCTCCAGCCACGGCTACAGGAAATACTTCTGGAGCAACTTCTGGTGCATTTACACTTTTAGCACCTGGAGACTATATTTTCCAAGTAACTGATGACAATGGTTGTACGCGTCAAGAATTGTTCACCGTAGACCCAGTAACCCCTATTGCTATTGTAGGTGCTTTGGTAAATGATATTACGTGTAACCCAGCCAATGGAACTACAAATAATGGTTCGGCTAGTTTTACTGTAACCGGATTTAGTACTTCATTAGGATATTCTGTAACTACTTCGCCAGTTGTACCAGCAGCTCAGATTACAAATGTGGGTGATGTTATAACGTTAACAGGTCTTGGAGCAGGAACTTATACAGTTACCGTAAGAGACAACACTACTTTGTGTGAGGCTTTTGATGATATAACTATTACTTTGCCAAATCCAATTACTTTCGCACCAACAGCGACAAAAGTGTATTGTACCGAAGACGATTCTATTATTACAGTAGGCACAGTTAGCGGAGGAACAGGCGTGTATGAATATGCGGCGGTACCAGCAAGCAGCACTGCGCCAACATTGTACAGCAATATCCCAGTACTTTCTGTAGATACTGTAAATGGTACGGTATTAACTTGGGATGTATACGTTCGTGATGCTAATGGTTGTTTAGGTATAGTACCAGTAACAATTGTAAATGATGCTGAACCAACGATTGTTGCTCCAGCCGCACAATGTTACACAGGTACACCATTGACAGTTGATTTAGATGCTGTAACAACGGTTTATCTAGGAAGTTCAAAAATATACACCCTTGACGGATCGGTTGTAGCAGGACCTACAGTTACGCTTAACGGTCCTGGAACGTATGTTTTAGGTATCAGAGACGATAACGGTTGTGAGGATACTGTAAATTATACCGTTGTTGATCAGTTAATAGCCGGAGCTGTATTAGCTAAAGATTTAACTTGCGCTCCTACACCAGCAGCTACTATTAATGTAACAATTACTGGAGGAGTTGGACTATTTACAGTTCAAACCTTAGTGGGAGGCGTTCCAACAGGAGCTCCAGCAACAGGAGTTACAGGTCCGTTGTACACTATAAACCCAACAACAGCAGGAACCTACTCATTTGTAATTACAGATAGTTATTCGCCTGCTTGTTCGGTAACGACTAATCCAGTTGAAGTAACTACACCAGTTCCGCCAACGTTTACAGCAGTAGCCACTGATGCTACGTGTAACGGAGACAGTAACGGAACCATTACAGTAACCCCAACAGCAGGTGTGGCACCGTTTACTTTCGCCTTAAGCGGACCAGTTGTAAATAGTACTGGTAACGCTACTGGAAACTACAGTGGTTTACCAGCAGGATCTTACACGGTAACGATTACAGATGCTAAGGGATGTCCTGCTACAAGCACTACTCCAATTATTATTGGTCAGCCAATTGTGGTGTCAGCTACAATTAGCGTAACCACACCATTAAGTTGTGGTACAGGTAATGTGACTCAAGCAGCAACAGTAACAGCTGTGCCTAGCGGAGGAAATGGTTCGTACCAATACAACTTTAATGGCCAAGGTTTTACACCAAGCAATACGTTTGTGACTAATACAGCCGGGCCAGTTAGTGTAATTGTGAGAGATACCAACGGTTGTTCATTTGCAACAGCAGTAGGTACTACAGTAATTGCCTTAGATCCACCAACAAATATGGATATTTCTGGTTCATTGATTTATTGTGCACCAGCTACAAGTACAACAAGTACAGTAACAATAAACACGGTTACAAACGGTGTAGGTCCATTTACCTATCAAATGGTTTCGCCGTCTGTTATTAATAATTTTGGTTCCAATAGTTTTGCAGGTTTAGCAGCCGGTGATTATATATTCCAAGTAACAGATGCTAACGGTTGTACGTACCAAGAATTGTACACTGTTGCACCAAGTGTAAACATTGCAGCAACAGTAGCAACTATTACAAACGAAACTTGTTTCAACGCTAATGACGGAGCAGCAACTTTTACGGTAAGTAATTCAGCGGGTTACACAGCAAACTTAACGTTAGGAACAGGCACTCTAGCCCAGTCTGGAAACACAGTAACTCTTAGCGCATTGTTACCAGGAAATTATAGCCTACAAGTGGTTGATACTACTACAGGATGTACAGCTGATGTACCGTTTACAATAGCTGGTGTTGCTCAAGTTCTTGATTTTAACAGCACTGCTACCAATATTAATTGTAACAATGATGAAGCAATTATTACGGTAACGGCTACAGGTGGAACCCTTGATTATAAGTATGCGGTAGCACTAGCTACGGCTCCAGCACCTGCAGTTACTGCTTATGGTTTGAGCAATACCCTTACAGTTGATACTAACAATGGTACCAATATGAACTGGATTGTTTATGTGTTAGATGGAAATGGTTGTCCAATCAACAAACCACAAACAATTCTAGTAGATGCTAATCCAACCATTGCTTCGGCAGTAGCTACGCAGTGTCCAAGTGCAACTGGAACGTATAACATTACGGTAACAGCATCTGGCTTTAGTCCAGCACTAGAATACAGTGCTGATGGTAGCAACTATCAATCTGGAAATGTGATTACAGTAAATGCTCCTGGTAATTATAACATTACAGTTCGTGATGCTAATGGATGTATTTCAGCAGCAACTGGAGTTGCTATAGTTAATCCTTTAATTTTAACACCAGTGGTTAGCATTCCAGTATCTTGTACTGGCGGTGACGGACAAATAACGGTAAGCACTACAGGAGGTTCAGGAAATTTTGTGTACAATATTGATGGTGCCCCTTTTGCAGCAGTAACAGCTTTTAACGCAGTTGCAGCAGGAAACCATATTATTGGTGTTCGTGATACAACAACTTTATGTGAAGTATTTGTTCCAGTAAACTTACAAGCAGCTACTTTAGTTACTGGATTTGCATTGGCTAAATCCGATGTGACTTGTAATGGTGGTACTGATGGAAGGATTACTGCAACCATAGCAACGCCAGCACCAGGTGTTAATGATAACCCAGTCTACTTATACAGCCTTAACTCAGGATTACCACAAGCTTCAAACGTGTTTAGTAATTTAGCTGCAGGAACGTACACTGTTAGAGTGATTTCTAGTAGAGGTTGCGATGCTACTGCAACGATAATTATAGATGAACCAGGATTAATTACGGTTCCAGCACCAGCAGTAGTACAGTTTGGCTGTGCTTCAGGTAACATTAGCAATCTTGCTACTATTACAGTAACGGGAGTAAATGGAGGTTCAGGAACGTACTTGAATTACGAGTTTTTACGAAATGGTACACGCGTACAATTTGGAAACAGTAATGTGTATACAGAAACGGTACTTACTGGCGGAAACTATACGGTAAACGTATTTGATAACCGTGGATGCGTGGGTAGCACTACAACCGCTATAAATATTGCACCTTACGTAGCACTTGATGCCGTATCGGTAGCTGTTAATCGACCTATTACTTGCGCCGTTCTAGAAAATATTACGGTATCGGTTACTACAATAGGTGGCACTGCTACTAATTTAGAATATACTATTGTGTATAAAGATCCAATAACAGGAGCTTTAACAGGTCTGTATCCAACTACAACAAATACGGATGGTATATTTACTAATTTACCAATTGGGGATTACAACATTACCGTTCGCAACTTAGATACTGGTTGTGAAATACGTGCGGTTCATTTTGTAAACAATCCAAACACTTTTGATTTGGTGGTTAACGCTACTACTGATATCACGTGTTTGAATGATACGAATGGAACAGCAACTCTAACACTGGTAGATCGTTTGATCACTACAACGCCAGTAAATGGTAATGATGCAGGACCTTTTAGCTATACGCTTCAAAATGCTGCGGGCTTAAATGTAGGTAGCGGAACTGCTGCAAACGCAGGACCAATTACGCTTACAGGTCTTGCGGCAGGAACATATACAATAAGTGCTACCTTGTCTCAAACCCCAGATTGTACGGTTACAACAAACTTTACAATTGCGGCACCAGCAACAGCACTTGATATTACCGAAACCCATACAGAGATTACTTGTGTAACGGGTAATAATGATGGTTCTATATCTGTTGCAGCAACAGGAGGTTGGCCAGGAAGCTATCAATTTGAATTGGTAGGTCCTACTCCAGCACAAAGTGTGGCGTATGGAACTCAAACGGTATTCACAGGCTTAACTGCTGGTTCTTACACTGTAAATGTGAGAGACAGTAAAGGATGTGTGAACTCAGAAATTGTAGTACTTAATAATCCTACACCTATTGCTTTTGTAGCAGTACCTAGTACTACTCTTGTTTCTTGTATTAACGATACAAGTGCTAGAATTACGGTAACTACAGGACCTACAGGTGGATCTGGAAGTTATTTATATACCTTGATTAGAACTAATGCAGCTGGTGTGGTTACTACTAATGGACCACAAATTTCTAATACGTTCAACAATTTAGGTGCTGGTACGTATCAAGTTCGAGTTTCTGATTCTTGGACGTGTAGTACGACTTCAGCAAATATTGTAATCAACGAACCAACAAGAGTAACGGCAGCTTTAACATTGGCTACAGCCAAAACATGTGCTACTGATGCCAGACTTACGCTTACAGCTGCTGGTGGAACGGCACCTTATACCTACAGTACTACCGCTAATTTTGCAACTGCAACAGCAATGATAGGTAATACAGCTACATTCTCTGTACCTGTAGGAACGCATAGCTACTACATTCGTGATAATAACGGTTGTGTAAGTTTCATCTCTAATGAAGTTAAAATTGAAGAGGTTCCTACATTAACCCTTGCATTAGATGTTCAAAATGCCACGATCAATTGTACAGGTGATGCATCAGGAGTGATTGTTGCTTTGGCACAAGGTGGTTTAGGTAACTATGTGTACACACTTTTGGACAGTACGGGCAATCCAGTACCATTTACGGTAACACAAACTACACCTGGTAACTTTACAAATATTCCTGCTGGAAATTATGTAGTACGTGTAGTAAGTCAAGATTGTGCTGCAGTAACTTCTAGTATTGTACCTATTACTGAACCGCTGGTAGCATTAACGCAATCTTATGTGGTAACACCTATTACTTGTGCTGGTGAGGGAGATGGACGTATCGTAATTACGGCATCAGGAGGAACGGGAATCATTAAGTATGCTATTTCACCTAGATTAGATCAGTTCTTTGAATCGGGTGTTTTTGAAAACTTAAGACCAGGTTTCTACGAGTATATTGTTCAAGATGAAAACGGATGTTTTATAAACATTAAGGATATTGAGATCACAGAGCCACGATCTGTATTTGCTACTGTTGTTCCTAACAGTGCGGTTCCAGAAGTATGTGCGGGTGATGCAGACGGTGCATTTAGCATAAACATTACAGGAGGAAACGCTCCATACAGTGTAAGTTTAAATAATAGAAACGGAACCTACACTACAGGAACGCTTACACAAACACAGTTTGATTTCACTGGTTTATCAGGAAACGAACAAATTGTGTACATTCGTGATGCTAATGGTTGTGAAAGCGATATTTCTATTATGTTAGGAGAACCAGTAACGCTTAATCCTGTAGCAGATGTGAACTATGATTGTGTGAACAACAGTCAAGTAAACTCAGTAACCATTACGGTAGCCGCTGGAAACGCGCCTGCTGATTTAGATTACTCGCTTGATGGATTAGCTTTCCAATCTAGTAATGTATTCAATAACTTGAGTGCAGGTAGACATACTGTTGATGTAAGGCATACTAACGGTTGTATTAAGCAAGTAATCTTTGATGTAGATCAAATAAATCCTATCACAATCAGTTTATCTGATGGAGGATTGAATGAGATTGTTTCTACTGTTACTGGCGGTTACGGTAACTACCAATACAGCTTAAACGGAGAGCCTCAAGGAAGTCAAGGTAATTTTATCATCTACAAATCTGGTGATTACACGGTAACGGTTACTGATGCTAATGGTTGTTCTGCAACGGCTACTCGTTATTTTGAGTTCATTGATATCAAGATTCCAAATGTGTTTACACCAAATGGGGACGGTAACAATGATACTTGGGCGCCAACAAATACAATTAATTACAAAGATTTAATCTTTGAAGTATTTGACAGATACGGCCGTAAAATAGGTACATACAGAGAAGGTCAGTCTTGGAATGGTAAATACAACGGAAATGAATTACCTTCGGGAGATTACTGGTACATCCTTAGATTAAGAAATGTACAAGACGCTCGAGAATTTGTTGGACATTTCACATTGTACAGATAATATAGAGAATTGCATATGTTCTCAAAAAAATATAGTAAAATGAAAAAAATCATCCTTTCAATGTTGCTCTTGGTGGTGGGTTCAAGCCACGGCCAAGAGTTAAACTTGCCCGTTTTTACGCAATATCTTGCGGATAATCCTTTTGTGGTGTCACCTACTTTTGCTGGTATTGGGGATAATTTGAGGATACGTGCCAACGGCTTGACCCAGTGGGTAGGAATTAAAGGTGCTCCAGACAACCAATCTATTTATGCTGATTTTAGAGTAGCCGATCAATCAGGTGTGGGAATTTCTGCGTACAATGATAAAAACGGAAACACCATGCAACAAGGGATCAAAGCCTCTTTTGCACACCATATTATTTTAGATTATTATTCAAAGCAGTACTTGTCTTTTGGTATCTCGTATAATTTAAACACCTTCAAAATAGATGTTGATGCTTTACAGCCTATCAATACTGACCCGACCATTAACAACAATAGGTTTGTGGCTAATAACAATTTTGATGTGGGTTTCTTATACCGCAATAAGGATTATTATGTGAGTTTCAATGCCAGTAACATTTTAGACAAAGATATTGATCAATTTAGCGGGGTGGAGCCGAGCTTGGTTAGGAACTACCAAGTTTATTCGGGATATGTATTTAGAAGTAGAACCTATAATAGGTCAGAGTTTGAACCTTCAGTATACTATCAATATTTTGCTAGTGACAAACGTTCCAGTACTGATATCAACATTAAGTATCGTAAATACGATCGTAATGATGATTACATTTGGGCAGGAGCTTCATATAGGTTCTTGAATGATCAAGTAGGAAAGCCGCTTAACGTGGGGCCTATGGTTGGATTCAAGAAATCAAGTTTTTACTTTGGGTATTCCTACCAAGTAATTCTAAACCGTTTAGGAAGTTTCAACACTGGAACACACGTTGTAACTATAGGTCTTGATTTCCTTCAAGGAGTAAGTAATTGCCCTTGTACGCAAAACCCAATTATTGACTAAACCTCTTTTTTCAAATAAATTAAAAATCCGATTGTCATTCACAATCGGATTTTTTTGTGACAAAGCTAACGCTTGGCGCCAAAGATTCTCGTGCGATTATGTGTTTTTAGAAAACCTTCAAGAATGATAACGATTTCGTTAGTAACTAAAGTATATTTTTTGGTTTTCACCAATTTGTTCCCGTGCTAAAAGTGCTATATTTGTTTCTCCTTGAAAAAACAAACACTAACAACATACACATGAAAACCGTACACGATTTCGATTTTAAAAATAAGAAAGCGCTCATTCGAGTAGATTTTAACGTACCGCTAGACGATCATTTCCAAGTAACCGATACCACGCGTATTGAAGCAGCCAAACCTACTATTGATGCTATTTTAGCGCAAGGCGGAAGCGTAATATTAATGTCACATTTAGGACGACCAAAAGGTGTAGAAGCTAAATATTCACTACAATACATTGTACAGACTACTTCGGAAATTCTAGGTGTTCCGGTTCAATTTGCCTCTAATTGTGTGGGTGAAGTGGCTCAAGAGGCTGCACATAACTTGCCAGCAGGAAGCGTATTGATTCTTGAAAATTTACGCTTTCATCCAGAGGAAGAGGCTGGTGATGTGGCTTTCGCCAAAGAATTAGCCAGTCTTGGAGATATTTATGTGAATGATGCTTTTGGTACAGCTCATAGAGCACATGCTTCTACTACTATCATCGCACAGTTTTTTCCAGATCACAAATGTTTTGGATTGTTGCTTGCTAAAGAAATTGAGAGCTTAAATAAAGTATTGAAAAATAGTGAAAAACCAGTAACTGCAGTTTTGGGTGGTTCTAAGGTTTCTTCTAAAATCACTGTGATCGAAAATATTTTAGATAAAGTAGACCACATGATTATAGGTGGTGGAATGACTTTTACATTTGTGAAAGCACTAGGAGGCAAAATAGGGAACTCTATTTGCGAAGATGACAAACAAGACTTAGCACTAGAAATTTTGCGTTTAGCCAAAGAAAAAGGGGTTCAAATACACCTTCCTGTTGATGTTGTGGCGGCTGATGCGTTTGCCAATGATGCTCAAACGCAAGTAGTGGATGTAAATAATATCCCAGACGGCTGGCAAGGTCTTGACGCAGGACCAAAATCATTAGCACTTTTCAAAGAAGTGATTATGGAATCTAAAACTATTTTATGGAACGGACCTTTGGGAGTTTTTGAATTAGAAAATTTCGCAAATGGAACTATTACATTAGGTAATTACATTGCCGAGGCTACAGCCAAGGGAGCTTTTTCACTTGTGGGCGGTGGTGACTCTGTAGCTGCAGTAAAACAATTTGGTCTAGAAGACAAAGTAAGTTATGTATCAACAGGTGGCGGAGCCATGCTAGAAATGCTTGAAGGTAGAGTACTTCCAGGTATTGCAGCTATCTTGGAATAATTTTTAAAAAGCAGTCATTTGCATAAATAAAGAATTTGTATCTGTACAGTTCACAGTGTTCAGTTTTCAGTTCTCAGTATTCGGTTCACAGTTCACAGTTTACAGTATTCAGTTTACACTTAGTTTTCAATTGCCGTTGGTTTTAACCAATGGCAATTTAAGTTTTAGGGCTTTTGGCTTTAGCCAAATTGTACCATTTGTTGCTGATTTGAAGTTGTTTATCAAGACAAAAGAAAAGAATAAACCCAAAAGCGAAATCGTCTGCTACAATGAAGATTATGTAGAGATACTTCGTTCCTCAGCATGACAGACCGGAGACTTTATGGTTTACGGTTTACATTTCACATTTCACAATTCACAATTCACAATTCACAATTCACAATTCACATTTCACATTTCACAATTCACATTTCATACAACTTTATAGAAAAGCGCTTTCGGATTGTTCTAGTAATCAGTGTAAATCTTTTAAATCTGTGGTTAAATATTGTATAAGTATTAATTAAGAGTTGTCATTAAAACTTAATATCGCTACTTATTTTCTTAAATCGATAGATATTCCTTATAAATGTATCAATTATTGCATTTTTAACACTTTTTAAAGACGTTTTTTAGAAAAAACCCGTTAAGTTTGTAAATCAAGCTTTGTAATCATTTGAAATATAGGTCTTTGATCGTAAAAATATGAATATAAAAAATACCACTGTTGCACTATTACTTTTGTTTTCGGCTAATTTGTTTGCACAAGATGCAAATAATACCCAATCCATTTTAAAAATAGTACCTAAAATTTCGTATCTCGATTCTATCAAGAAAACTTTTGTAAACGATAAAGTTGCCGCACGCGTTGACAGTTTGTGGATGAAGGAACTTACTGATCTGGATTTATTTTCTTCATTCTCTGAAGAAATAAAAAATACCAATCTTGATGTAGCAATTGATTATGAGTTGCCTACAGATTTACTCAAGCAAAGATTGGCTGCCATGGATGCAAAGTCACCTTTTAATATTGAGTACAATCCAGGATTAGAAAACTTAATCAAATCTTTTTTGAAAAACAGAAAAAAATCTTTTGAACGCCTTATGGCAGTTTCTGAATATTATTTTCCGTTAATGGAGGAAGCATTAGCAAAGCAAAATGTCCCTCTCGAAATTAAATATCTAGCAGTGGTTGAGTCGGCATTAAATCCTAAAGCAGTTTCCCGAATGGGCGCTACTGGATTGTGGCAGTTCATGTACCAAACTGGAAAACAATACGGTCTTAAAATAGATTCTTATGTAGATGAAAGAAGTGATCCACTGAAATCTAGCGAAGCTGCGACGCAATATATGACCAATATGTACAAGATATTTGGAGATTGGGATTTGGTTTTAGCAGCCTACAACTCTGGACCTGGTAACGTTGCCAAAGCCATCAGACGTTCTGGAGGACAACAAAATTATTGGAATATTCGAAAAAATTTACCCCGTGAAACACAAGGTTATGTACCTGCTTTTTTAGCAACCATGTATATTTATGAATACCACAAAGAACATGGTATTGTTCCTAATAGAGCCAAAGTAAAACACTTTGCTACAGATACGGTGATGATCAAGCGTCAAATGAATTTCAGACAAATATCGGACTTACTTGATGTGCCGGTAGCACAATTACAGCTTTTAAATCCCTCTTACAAACTAAACGTGGTGCCTTTTTATCACGATCAAACACATTTTTTAAGATTACCACAAGAAAAAGTTGCCGTTTTTGCCTCAAACGAAGACAAAATATATGCCTACGCACAATACGAAAAAGACAAAAGTGAAAAACCTTTTATGTTAGTAAAAACAACTGTTGTTAAAGACAGTCTTAGAACTAACACTGAAAGTCTGGCCGCAACCAAAAGTGTGTACTACAAAGTTAGAAAAGGTGATAATATTGCTAGTGTAGCTCTAAAATATGGGGTAACTATTGCCGAAATAAAAAAATGGAATCACATCAAGGGCAACAATATTGCATACGGACGAAGTTTGAAAATCAATACTGATCCTTCTACAGTAAAGGAATTAAAGTCTGAACCTAAAAATACAGTTTATAAAAACACAGCGCTGGCAGATGCTAAAGTAAATAAAGAGGAAAAGGCTGTTGATGCGTCAAACACCGCTTCAAGTTATGTAATTCAAAAAGGAGATAACTTGGGAAGTATTGCAAAGAAACACAATTTGACAGTTACTGAGATTCAAAAGTTAAATGGCTTAACTACGGCTTCTGTACAAGCGGGATTGGTTTTGCAATTAAGTCCAAAAGAAACGGATGCTAAACCAGATGCGGCAACAAGTCCGTTGCGCAAAGATGTCGAGTATGTTGTTTTAAAAGGAGATAATTTAGGTACAATTGCGACTAAATTTGGCGCCACTGTTCCCGAATTA
Organism: Flavobacterium sp. CECT 9288; assembly: GCF_918731615.1. Taxonomy (NCBI): domain Bacteria; kingdom Pseudomonadati; phylum Bacteroidota; class Flavobacteriia; order Flavobacteriales; family Flavobacteriaceae; genus Flavobacterium; species Flavobacterium sp. CECT 9288. Next base: position 3,507,063 of record NZ_OU957226.1, read on the forward strand.
AAATCGTGGAATAATCTATCTGATAATACGATTACTATAGGAAAATCTCTTATTGTTGCTAAGGATGAAATAGCAATCAATACTGATAAAGCTACTGTAGATACTTTTAAAACAAAGAAAAATACATCTGCTGCGAAAACTGCTTCAGAATATTTTGTAAAAAAAGGAGATTCCTTATTTAGTATTTCTAAAAAATATCCGGGTGTAACCATCAATGATTTGAAAAAGTGGAACGGTATTAGTGGTGAAGATATCAAACCAGGTATGAAGTTAAAAATAAACGGATAATACGGCTTTGTTCTTTATATTTGGGTTTTACTAAACAACACCCAGCAATGCATCGATTTTATTGTTTCTTCATTTTTGCGTCACTTTCTTTGTTTTCTTGTCAAAAGGATAACAGCTCGTTGCCGCGCATTACTACAGGTAAAATCAACACCATATCGGTTATTATTGAAGATCAGTTGTGGAATGGTGAGATAGGAGATAGCATCAGGAATAAATTTGCTGCGCCAGTAATAGGCTTGCCTCAAGAAGAACCTCTTTTTAACATCAATCAATATCCTGTGAAACTTTTAGAGGGTTTCATGACCGACACCCGCGCTATTATTGTTGTTAAAAAAACGGAAGAGAATAAATTTGAAATCAAGAAGAATCAATATGCGAGTCCGCAAAATGTTTTTCATATTTCAGGAAGAACAGTAAGTGATATTGTGACAATCATGGAGCAAAATGCACCCCAAATGATCTCCATGATTAAGAATGCTGAAATTGCGGCTAGCCAAAAAATAAACAAACAATCTTTACTGGATCCTAAAATTATTGAGAACAAGTTTCATACAGCCATTCAAGTTCCTACGGGTTATGTGTATGTCTTGCAAAAAAGAAATTTCTTGTGGCTCAAAAAAGAATTTATAGGCGGAAACACTAGTCTCTTGCTCTACCAAGTTCCTCTTGATAAATATAGAACCGATAAAAACTGGAGTGCAAAGGTAATTCAACTGCGCGATTCTATAGGCAATTTGTACATCAGAGGAAAAGAACCCCATACCAACATGATTACAGAGGAGGCGTATTCTCCTTATTTTTCTAAGACAAAACTCAATAAATACACTGCTTATGAAACTAAGGGAACTTGGCAATTGAACAATGACTTCATGTCGGGTCCTTTTATCAATTATGCAATACTAGACACTACATACAACCGATTGCTAGTTCTAGAAGGTTTTTGTTATGCGCCTTCAAAGGATAAAAGGGATTTAATGCACGAATTAGAATCCATTATAAAATCGGCACAGATTATCAAAAAAGAGCCTTAAATTGCTTTAATTTGTATAAAAAACGGCACATGACACTACAATGGGAAATAAAAGCTTTTGAAGCACTTACAGTTTTTGAGTTATATGATATTTTAAAGTTACGAAGCGAGATCTTTGTAGTTGAGCAAAACTGTGTGTACCTAGACTTGGACGATAAAGATAAAGTAGCCTTACACCTTATGGGCGTTTATGACGGAAAAATAGTGGCGCATTCTAGATTGTTTCAACCCGGAATAAGTTTTGATTTTGCTTCAATAGGTAGAGTTACTGTTGATGCTAATTACCGTGATCGCAAATGGGGACATGACCTTATGCGCGAGTCTATTGCGGGCATAGCGAAACATTTTGGCGAAAGCCAAATCACAATAGGAGCCCAGTTGTACCTAAAAAAGTTTTACGAAAGCCACGGTTTTGTACAAACCAGTGAGATGTATCTTGAAGATGATATCCCACACATAGAAATGCAAAAACAGTAAGTTACATTTTTAAGATAGCTTTGTAGGCAGCGGCATCGTTTAAAAGTGTCGTTGCTTTCTTGATTTCGATGTTGTTTTTGGTGTAATATTGGTACAAACCTTCTTGGTATTGAAAACGTTTGATAATTTCATCAACCATTAAGCCCTTGATTTCTTTTTGATGTTTGTCTAGCAATGCATTTTCAGATTTTTGCAAGGCGGTCAATAATTGCTGGTACTCTACTTGAATGGATTCGTCTAGCTTTTCTTTTTTGGCTACAGCCAAAGTATTTTTCAAAGCCAATTCAGTTTCTGTGTCAAAGGAGAATTTTTGAGCTTTTAAATAATTTTTAAAGTCGGTATAATCAGCATCACTAATCACTGGAATTTGATTTCCAAGTGTTGGGTTTTTGTAATAGTAACTGGTAACGTAGTTAAAGATTCCATCGTTTCTTAACAACGCATTAGTGATTGGACTGGATTTCGTTTCGTCAAGGGCAATATCTGGTTGAATACCTCCGCCGTCATACACAGTTCTACCTTTTCGGGTTTTAAAAGCGTTAAAGTTCTTCTCTTCGGTCTTTAAAGCCATTCCGTTTTTGTCTTTTTTAGAATAATCCAATGCCTGAATGCATCGTCCCGAAGGAGTATAGTAGCGCGAAATGGTCACTTTGAGTTGGGTACCATAAGTTAAATCAACAGGACGCTGTACTAGTCCTTTTCCAAAACTACGACTTCCTACCACTACCGCTCGATCTAGATCCTGTAACGCACCTGCAACAATTTCTGAAGCTGAGGCACTACGGCCATTTACCAAAACGATTAATGGAATGTCTAAGTCTACAGGCTCTCTAGTGGTTTTATAAGTGGTATTGTGTTTGTCAATTTTAGACTTTGTGGTGACAATAGTTTCGTTTTTGGCTACAAATAAATTGCAAATATTTACAGCTTCATTCAGTAACCCGCCAGGATTGTCTCTTACATCCAGAATAATGCGTTCAGCACCTTCTTTTTTGAGTTGTTCTAGTGCTTCTTTGGTTTCAAAAGAGGCTTTTTTGTTAAAATGAGACAAGACAATGTAACCCGTTTTATCATCTATTTTTGCAAAAAACGGTACCGATTTAATTTCTACTTCATCCAATATAATTTGTGTGGTATTCGGCTTGCCTTGTCTTAGATATTTTACTGTAATTTTGGTGTTTTTAGAACCCTTGAGTAATTGTGAAGCATCATCCTTGAAATCTGATAAAAGCACATCACCTATTTGAATGATCTCATCACCGGCTTTTAAACCGGCTTTGTCAGCAGGGAAATTTTTATACGGTTCTTTTATTATTAATTTGTCTTCTTTGCGGGTAAGTATGGCACCTATGCCTGTATATTCACCTGTATTGTTGATTTTAAACTTCACAACATCCTGCTCGTTAAAATAGACCGTGTACGGATCTAAATTAGCCAGCATGGCCTTAATGGCTTTGTCCATTAACTCGCCTGGATTAGTCTCATCTACATAATTGCGGTTCAATTCTTTGAAAAGCGTGGTGAAGATTTCGATTTGTTTGGCAATTTCGAAGAAATCATCTTTGAAACTGCTTCCAATGAATAAAAATGCCGAAGCAACAACAGGTAATATGAATTTTTTTTTGAGGAAAGAATACATGTTTTTTATATTTTTTTTGACTTAAATCGTTTTCTAATAAAGTAACCTAAAGCAATCATAATGAGGATAAATGGCCAAATGCTGAGTAAATTGATAAACAAACTCGAAAGACTATTGAACCCTGATTTGATGGCGGTCCAAATTTTTGTTCCATATGATTCGGTAGCGCCACTAGCCTCTGCAACAGATTTATAAAATTCTATGGTTATGGTGCTGTAGGAAACTTGGTTTTGCATGTAGTTCAATTGCCCTTCTTTGGCTTCAATTTCTTCTCGAATAGCCGAAAGTTGTTTTTCAATTTCTAGCATTTCGGTAACCTTGTTTGCTTTTTTCAAAAGTTCTAGATACCGGTTTTCCAATACTTTCTTTGCTTTTAAGCGGGCATCAAGATCTATAAATTCAGCAGTGACATCCTGTGAAGTTATTTCTTTAGTGTCAAAATACGCAACTCCTTTTGAAATCGAAGCTATAAAAACATCAAAGTTTTGGCTTGGTACACGAAGGGTTAGATTTCTAAAAACCGACTCGTAATCTTTACCTTCGCTATCGTTTTGGATCGTTGCTTTACTATTTTTTACTGCATTTTGTATTTGGGTATATGTAGCTTCTAAATCATTGGTTTCAAAACGAAGGTTACCTGTTTTGATGATTTTTTGTTCTGTTTTTTCTTTTTCAGGCGAGTCCATTTTATCAGCATTGTAGTTGCCATTTTGTCCAGATTCTCTTTTTGCAGGAAGTTTAATAGCTGTGATTTTCATATCTAATTCAGCTTCTTCTTTTTTACAACTCCCCAAACACAAGAGTACAAGAATAAATAAGAGTATTGACTTCATAAATAGGTTGTTTTAATGCTAAAAATACAAAAAATAGAATTGCTACTCTTCTTTTTTTATTTGTAGCAAAAACTTTTCAAACAATTGAACAGTTTTAGTATTGATTTCTTGGTAAGTCAAGCGATCCTTGGTTTGATAAAAAAACATGAAGGAATACGGTTGATCAAGATTATCAAGCAACAAATGTTTATTTAGGCGATAGGTTTCGCGCAGTACACGTTTGAAATAATTGCGGTCTACAGCTTTTTTAAAATTCTTTTTAGATACGGAAACGCCTATTTTTATTTTTTCATTTTCGCCAAAAGTACCTGTTTTGTATACCAATCGCAACGGATATTTGGATACGGATTTACCCTCAGTAAATAATAAACCAATGGTTATTTTGCTTTTTAGTTTTTCGGTTTTAGGGTACTTGAAATTCATATATAGGGAACGTATTTTGGATAGCAAAGGTACAATTAAAGCTGTTTTTTGCGACTTTTTCTAGATGAAATACCGCTAAAAATATATTTATTACTTTTGCAGAAATTTTTTAAGCATGCAAAAAATAATTTCATACCCTATATCTGTTGTTTATTATCTCTGTTTTAGTCTAACATTGCTTGTTTTTCATCCTATTCAATGGATTTGTTTCAACGTTTTTGGCTATCAAGCGCATAAAAAGAGTGTGGATTATTTGAATTTTTTCTTGGTAAAATGCACTAATTTGCTTGGAACTACGTATACTTTTACAAATAGAGATATCATCCCAAAGGATGTACCCTTGATTTTTGTGTGCAACCATCAAAGTATGTACGATATTATTGCAATGATTTGGTATTTTAGACGGTTTCATTGTAAATTTGTGAGTAAGAAAGAATTAGGTAAAGGAATACCAAGTGTATCCTATAATTTACGCCATGGAGGATCTGTACTTATAGATAGAAAAGATCCCAAACAAGCCATTCCTGCTATAAGAAGTTTATCAGAGTATATAGAAAAGCATAAGCGTTCTGCCGTTATTTTTCCAGAAGGAACCCGAAGTAAAACAGGGAAACCAAAAGAGTTTTCACAAACAGGATTAAAAATGCTGTGCAAGAGTGCTCCATCGGCCTACGTAGTTCCGGTTAGCATTAACAACTCTTGGAAAATGGTTAAATTTGGTTTTTTCCCCGTAGGTTTAGGAAATCATCTTACCTTTGTAGTGCACGAACCGCTTGCTGTAAGCGAATATGATTTTGCTGATTTGATGGTGAAAACTGAATCAGCCATTGTGAATGGAATAAAAATTTAATTTATATAAAATGTCAATAAAAAACATTCGATTAGAAGTAATGCAGTTTTTAGAGAAAAACGTAGATAGCTTTGTCGATCAGTATCTTATTCCTGTTGAAAAGATATGGCAACCAACAGATTTTTTGCCAGATTCCCAGAGTGATACTTTTTTTGATGAAGTAAAAGAACTACGTGAAATTGCTAAAGATTTGCCTTATGATTTCTGGGTAACACTAGTAGGTGATACCATTACAGAGGAAGCGTTGCCTACCTATGAGTCTTGGCTTATGGATGTAGAAGGAATAGATAATGTAGAGCGCAACGGATGGTCTAAATGGATCAGACAATGGACAGGTGAGGAAAATCGCCATGGTGATTTATTAAATAAATATTTGTACTTATCTGGTAGAGTGAACATGCGCGAAGTAGAAATGACTACACAGCACTTGATCAATGATGGTTTTGATATTGGTACTGGAAGAGATCCTTATAAGAACTTTATCTACACTAGTTTTCAAGAACTAGCTACCTATGTTTCACATAACAGAGTAGCTCAAATAGCTAAAAAATACGGAGACAACAAACTTTCTAAAATGTGCAAAATGATTGCAGGCGATGAAATGCGCCACCATCATGCATATAGTGAGTTTGTAAACCGAATTTTCCAAATTGACCCAAGCGAAATGATGCTTGCGTTTCAATACATGATGAAAGCAAAAATTGTGATGCCGGCTCATTTCTTGAGAGAATCTGGTGAAAAAATAAGCTCAGCTTTTGAACAGTTTTCTGATTCTGCACAGCGTATAGGGGTATATACCGCAGTAGACTATGTTGAAATTATGCAAAAATTAATTGACAAGTGGGAAATTGATAAAATAGGTGGTTTAACAGATGAAGCTGAAAAAGCACGTGACTATTTGATGAAATTACCTGCTAGAATGGCCAAAATCTCTGAGCGTTTGGTAATTCCTCAAGAATCTCATATTTTCAAATGGGTTGAGCCTGCCTTAATACGCTAATTCATTCCTGCGAAAACCCAATACAAATGTTGGATTTTAAAGTTTTAAAGCTTTAAAGTTCAACATTTTTTTTAAAAACAAAAGATACAATGACAAATCCTGATTTGATAAACAAGACAATTCTTTTTGTAAAAGAAGAATTAAAAAATGCCGAGGGCGGACACGATTGGTTTCATATCGAAAGAGTGTTTAAAAATACAGTGCTAATTGCAAGTACGGAAACTTGTGATAGTACTGTTGCCCAGCTTGGTGCGTTGCTACATGATATTGCCGATAGTAAATTTCACGATGGGGATGAAACGGTAGGGCCTAGAGTTGCTCGAAAATTTTTAGAATCGGAACATGTTGAAGAGGAAATTATTGCACATGTGGTTCAAATTATTGAAAACATCTCCTATAAAGGTGGTAATGTTGAACGAAAGTTTTCCTCCATTGAACTAGATGTAGTTCAGGATGCGGATCGTTTAGATGCCATAGGAGCCATAGGAATTGCCAGAGCATTCAATTATGGAGGTTTTAAAAATAGAGCGCTGTATGACCCTGAAATAGCTCCAAATACCAACATGACTAAGGAAGAATACAAAAAGAATGATGCTCCAACAATAAATCATTTTTACGAAAAGCTTTTGCTCTTAAAAGATAAAATGAATACCGAAACGGGAAAGAAGATTGCCCAAGAAAGACATCAATACATGGAAGGTTTTCTAGCTCAGTTTTATGCAGAATGGGAAGGGGAGAAGTAAGTTAGCAGTTTTCAGTGTACAGTTTACAGTTTTTGAGATTGTTATCCTTCAAAAAAATAAAACTCAAGCTTAAATGATATGCAATCCATTACGAGCTCTGTTTAACAAATGCTGGTTTTCAAGTCGAAAACCAGCATTTGTTATCAAAAAATTTATGCTGAAATCCCTTTTTCTTTCATTTCTAGAATCACATCTGATGCGTTTTTAAAGGTAGGTGCTTGCTCAATGATAGTTCCTACTCTTTTTTTATTGAGTTTAAACGTTATGTCATTTTCTGTGGTGAAGAGTAAAGCCGTCAAAAAAGGGTTGTTCATATACGGAGTCAATACAATATACGCCTCATCAAGGGTATGGAAACTTTCTATTTCTTCGGTTTTGTAGCGCGCCGTTATGGATATACAAAACACATCGTTTTCTTGTAAAAATGGACGTAGATAAATATTTTTCAGTTCTGTATCACCAATGGTTTTGGCTAGTGTTAACTTTGCATACGTATAGTTATCGATACTTTCTTTTACTTTTTCCCAGAACAGATCAAATACAGGTTGGAAGGACATAATTAGAATTTAAAGAGTGAGATAATCACAAATGAAATGCAAAACTAAGCCTTGTGAGGCAAACAAATCCTTTTTGTGAAAAAAATTATTTAAAACAAGGTGTGTTTAAACTAAAAAGAGAACCAATCTGGTTCTCTCTTATTTTTATTTTCCAGTAAAAACTGCTTTTCTTTTTTCTAAGAAAGCCGTTGTTCCTTCTTTAAAATCTTCGGTTCCAAAACATTTCCCAAAGGATTTGATCTCTGTTTCGTATCCGTTTTTACCTTCTTTGAAATTAGCATTAACCGCTTTTATGGCTTTGCCAATAGCGTATGGAGAGTTCTTAATTATCGTATTGGCTATATTGGTGCAAAATTCTATTAGTTCGTTTTCTGGAACCACATGGTTTACTAAGCCTATTCTGTGAGCTTCATCTGCAGTAACCATTCCAGCAGTCATAATCATTTCCATAGCGCGGCCTTTTCCTACTAGTTGTGGTAGGCGTTGTGTTCCTCCGTATCCAGGAATCACTCCTAGCGATACTTCTGGTAATCCCATCTTGGCATTTTCTGAGGCCACTCTAAAATGGCATGACATGGCCAATTCTAATCCACCACCTAGTGCAAAACCATTTACTGCGGCAATAACAGGTGTTTTTAAATTTTCGATGAAATCAAATAATTTTTCTTGACCTTCAGCTGCAAGTTGGGATCCTTGCTCTATGGAGAAATTTGCAAATTCTGAAATATCAGCTCCTGCTACAAAAGCTTTTTCGCCACTTCCTGTTAAAATAATAGCACGAATCTCATTGTTTTTTGACAATAATTTAAAGGCTTTGTTCAAATCAGAAATGGTTGCCACATTCAATGCATTCAACTTTGTAGGTCTATTGATGGTTACAGTAGCAATGTTTTCTTGGGTAGTAACCAAAATATTTTCGTAGTTCATAAGTGTTTTTTAAGAGTTTATGATGGGGAGCGACACAATGAATGTGGTTCCTTTGCCAAATTCAGATTCAAAGATAATCGTTCCTTTGTAATTTTCGATAATGTTTTTTATAATTCCTAAACCAAGACCCATCCCGCTACTTTTGGTGGTAAATTTAGGTTCAAAAATCCTATGTGCATCGCTGGCTTGTATTCCTATCCCGTTATCTGATACGGTTATGAGTACGTTATTGTCTTCTTTTTTTATTTTTACGAGAACCTTTTTAAATTCTTGTTGCTCCGGTATAGATTGAATAGCGTTTTTGGCAAGATTGGTAATAACTCGAATCAATTGTGTACGGTCAATTTTTGAGATAATCTCTGGAGACTCGCTTTGAAATTCAACATAATCTTCATTAAAAATATCCATGGTAAGCTCCACAACTTCAACTACATTCAGGGTTTCATTTTGTTGGGCAGGCATGGAGGCAAAGTTAGAAAAGGCCGAAGCTACCGCACTCATGGTGTCAATTTGTTGAATGAGCGTTTCAGAGTAGTCGTTCATTTTCTGTTTTACATTGGGATCCAATGGGTCAAACTTGCGTTGAAAACTTTGAACTGTTAGTCTCATTGGCGTAAGCGGATTTTTGATTTCATGGGCTACTTGTTTTGCCATTTCTCTCCAGGCTTCTTCGCGCTCACTTTGTGCTAGTTTGATGGCACTTTTCTCCAGTTCATCTACCATGGCATTATACGCCTTGATGAGTAAATTAATTTCTTTGCTATTGGCCTCTAAAACAATTTTTTCGTTTTTTTGGTTTAAACTGGTTTCACTTAATTTATCCGAAATGGTTTTTAAAGATTTTGTAATATAGGACGATAAAAAGTACGCTAGTGCAAAGGCCATGAGCAACATGAAAGCGTACACCTGACCAAGTCTTACTAAGAAATTTTTAAGTTCATTTTCATAATATCCATCGTCTTCTACATAAGGCAAGTTTAAAATCCCGAGTGGCTTGAATTTGTCATCTTTGATTTGGCTAAAAGCCGAACGATTTTTTTTGCCGTCAATAGTTTTGATGTCTACATACCTTTTTTCAATGGAGGAACGCACCAGTTTCAAAATGTATTTGGGTACTGGTGGCGCTACTTTATCAACTGAGAATGATTCCTTGGAAGATTTTAATAACTGACCGTTAAGGCTGTAGATATTAATTTCGACATTATGAATGTGTGCCAATTCATGAATTTTATCCTTAAAAATGAGGTCTAGGTTTGCTGCTGTTAAAGGATAAGTAGTAGTTGAAAGAATAAAATTGATGTGCTGTTTAACCGCATTTTCGTTCCGTTCCAGTCGCTCTTGGTGGTATTCTTTGGCTTCGTTTTTAAATTGAATGATCGAAATCGAGGCTAATATAACGGAGGCCATCAATATCAATACAATCATGGACAGGAAAATCCTAATCCGCAAGGAAAGCATTGCTATTTTGAAGCTTTTGAACATGGTTTTTAGTTTACAGTCTCAGTCTCAGTACCGGTTGGGAACTGAAAATACAGCTATTTTCTTTCTCTAATTTTTTTGTAAAACTGGAAACCCAGCATTAAAATGACAGAGAACAAAATGATCCCAATTACTCCGTAAATCCAATTGAATGCATTTTTTAAAATCACTAAAAATACTACGGCAAAAAGTATAATTGTGGCGCCTTCGTTCCATAATCGCATAAAATTAGAGGTGTATCTCACTTCGTTTCGTTGCAATTGATTAAAGATTTGGTGGCATTTGGCATGGTACAAATACAATAAAAACACAAATCCTAGTTTGACATGCATCCAAGGCATTTGGAGCCACGCCCGACCTAAATCTGTAAAAAACAACATCCAAAATGCAAATATACTGGCTAATATTGCCGATGGCCAAGTTATGATGTACCACATGCGATACGTCATTATTTTGTATTGGTTTTGTAAAATCTCTTTTTCGGGTGAAGGTTTGTCTGCAGCTTCAATTTGGTAAACAAATAGGCGAACAATATTAAAAAGCCCCACAAACCAAGTAATTACAAAGATGAGGTGTAATGATTTTATGTAATTATAGTATTCCATCGTTAGTTTGAATCAGTTTTGTATTCATTTCTTTTTTTAATAAATAGCCAGTTAATGCTGTTGATAAAACATCAGCAATGGGAAAAGCAATCCATACGCCAAAAATACCTAAAAAATTTGGTAGAATGAGCACTAGCGGGATGAGGAAAAATCCTTGTTTGCTTAACGTTAAAAGTAATGCTTTTTTGGCATTGCCAATTGCTTGAAAATAAGCAGCACCAATCAGTTGAATGGCAATAACAGGTGAAGCTGCAAAAACCCAGCGCAAGGCATTGGGCGTTTGGGCTATAACTTCTGGATCAGTGGTAAAAACAGATACGATTGGTTGAGCAAATACCAAGATGACCACAAATATTATTGAAGCTAAAACCGCTGCGTATAAAATGGATAACTGAACACTCTCCTTAACACGAGCAAAATTAGAAGCTCCATAATTGTAACCCGCAATAGGCAAAAATCCTTGTGTGATTCCAAGTATAGGAAACAAAGCAAACATTAACATTCTGCTGATAATCCCATAAATGGCTACGGAGTGTTCTCCGCCATAGGTGTACAAAGTGTGGTTTAATAGTATGGATAAAAGACTAACGACACCTTGACGGGAAAACGTAACAATGCTTAGGGAAGTTATTTGCTTGACAATGGATGCGTCGAATAAAAAATGTTTGATTTGCAGTTGCAATTGACTCTTGAAAACAAAGTACCATACTACAAATAAAAAACAAGTAGTATAGGATATGGCTGTGGCCAATGCTGCGCCAAAAATACCCATGTCCAAGTATTTTATAAATAGAATATCCAGAGCAATGTTTACAAATGCTGGGATGATCATGGCTACCATGGCAAATTTTGCCTTTCCTTCAGCCCGAATGACATTATTCCCCATCATGCACAATGCTAGAAAGGGAACGCTAATGATAATAGGAAAATAAAACTCTTGCGCGGGTTTAAAAATGGCTCCTTTTGCCCCAAAAAGCAAGAGCATTTCATCACTAAATACCAAACCGAATACCACAAAAACCGAGGCTAGGATGAAAGTCATTGTTATTTGGTTCCCAAAAGTTTGTAGTGCTTTTTCCTTGTTGTTTGCACCTAAAGCTCGTGACAAAACAGATCCGCCTCCCACACCAATAGCCATGCCTAGTGACGAAATTAAAAAAGTGATGGGCAATACAACGGTTACTGCAGCAATTGCAAGTGAACCGATCCATTGCCCAACAAATATGGTGTCTATCAAAATATTAACAGACATAAAGAGAATCCCAATAGAGGAAGGAACCGCTTGTTTAATCAAGAGTTTTTTGATTGGTTGCGTTCCCAACTCATCGGTACTGGTATTCATTTATGCAGTAGTTTTTTCTAAAGTTGCTGTTGTAGATACGCCTGTCCAGGTAGTAATCCAGTTTCCTACTGTTTTACACCAATCTTCATCGTCATTTAAACAAGGAATGGCCATGAATTTTTCTCCTCCATGGTGTAAAAATTCTTCATTGGCTTCCATAGCAATTTCCTCTAAAGTCTCTAAACAGTCTGATACAAAAGCAGGTGTCACTACGGCTAGATTTTTAATGCCGTTTTTTGGCATTTTGTTAACTTCAACATCTGTGTAGGGAGTCAACCATTTGTCGCCCGCTAAACGCGATTGAAACGTTTGGCTGTATTTTCCTTCTGGGATTCCTAACAATTTAACCACTTGTTTTGTGGTTTCGTAGCATTGATGACGATAACAAAATTCGTGAGCCGGTGATGGTGTATTGCAACAAGAGCCATCTATTTTACAATGTGATTTTGTGATGTCTGTTTTGCGAATGTGGCGTTCTGGAATTCCGTGGTATGAAAACAACAAATGATCGTAATCAAAACCTTCTAAATGCCCTTTTATAGAATCAGCTAGATTTTTCAAATAATCTGGTTTGTTGTAAAAAGCTGGAACAATTGTGAATTTCATTTCAGGGAAATACTTTTTGCGGTGTTCCTCTGCTAGTTCTAGAATAGTCGTAGTTGAAGCCATTGCGTGTTGCGGATACAATGGAAAAAGCAACACTTCGGTCACCCCTTTATCGTGTAATTCTTGTAATCCAGATAAAAGTGATGGATTGCCGTAACGCATAGCCAGAGCAACAGGAACATCTACGAGTTTTTGTACTTTTTCGTGCATTCTTCTTGATATGACTACAAGTGGAGAGCCTTCGTCCCACCAAATTCTAGCATACGCCGCCGCTGATTTCTTAGGTCTTGTTTGTAAAATGATTCCGCGTACTAGTAATGCACGTAATAAAAACGGAACGTCAATTACATATTTATCCATTAAAAACTCATCTAAATAAGGTTTTACATCTTTTGGAGTTGGACTTTCGGGAGAACCTAAATTTACTAATAATACACCTTTCATCTTGTCTTTTTTTATGAAGCAAAAGTAACTAAACCTGCTTTTTTATACTTTGTGATTAACTATTTTTTATTTATTGTTTAATATACGAAAACAATTGTTTACTGCATATTAGGGTTTATGGACATCAAATACTTTTTGGGTGTGGTAGCAAATTTCTTTTTGAATGCTGTAATAAAATGACTTCCAGTGCTGTATCCTATTTTCAACCCCACTTCGTTTACGTTGTAAGAGCCACTATCTAGTAGTTTTCGAGCAAAATCCATTTTATAGTCAAATAAAAATCCGTATACGGTGTCACCATAAATTTGTTTGAAACCCATTTTGAGTTTTTTTAAATTCAGACCTATTTCATCTGCTAATTCTTGTAAACCTGGTGGTTCAGCCATGTTAGCAATAATGATTTCTTTGGCTTTTTTTATTTTGATCACATTGTCTTCATCTATTAAAAAAGGACATTGCTCTGCATTTGGATCTTCTGTTCTATTGAAGTAGAGGCTTAATAACTCATACCCTTTGCCTTTGTAATACAAGTTTTTTATAGATGGATGCAAGCTGTAATGAAACAACTGTGATAGCACTATTGCCATTGATGGGCTAATGTTTCCTTCGTTATAATATTTTTTATCTTTATTATCGGCGCTCAAAAAAGTAATATAATCTGCCTCAGTAGAGAATAGCGCATGGAATTTTTTGATTGAAATAATTACAGATATCACCCAAGAATTTGGAGCTAGTTCTAAATTAAGCGGTAATTCTTTTTGTGGATTATAAAGTAATAATGATTTTTCCTCTTTGAGTTCTAGCGCATAGTTTCCTTGATTAAAAATAAATTTAGCGCTTCCTTTTAATCCAAAATGAAACTGAATCAAGCCACTGCTCACCTCGCGTTGTGCATGGAAAGGGTTAATACCATCATTTTGAAACCGAATTAGCGTAAAATCGTCTTCAATTTTTATAATTTCTTGTGAACTCATAGCGGTATTTTTTTAATATAAAAATCATATTCAGGAAACGTATTTATTTAGAACAACTCTAAATAAAGAGATTCAAAGCACTTGAATTCATTACAAAAATAAGTTTTTTTGGTTAATAAATACAATTAGAATCAAAAAATCATTAAGCGATACAAAAAGAACTTCTAGCGTTATTTTTATAACTACTGTAGTACTAATTTTGTTTCACTTTTTGGAAAAGTGCAAATATGGAAAACAATAACACATCAAAGCATCAATATTTTTACGCGGTTGGGTTAAGCTACAAGAAAGCCGATGCAGAGATCAGAGGGAAGTTTAGTTTAGATGGTGTTGCAAAAACTCGTTTGTTAGAGCAAGCTAAGAATGAAGGAATAGAGAGTTTAATAGTTACTTCAACCTGTAACCGTACTGAAATTTATGGTTTTGCAGAACATCCATTTCAATTGATCAAATTGATTTGTGAGAACAGTCAAGGTTCAGTTGAATCCTTTCAAAAGGTAGGATTTGTTTATAAAAATCAAGAAGCCATTAGTCATTTATTTCGAGTGGGAACGGGTCTTGATAGTCAGATTTTGGGAGATTTTGAAATTATTGCTCAAATCAAATCCAGTTTTTCACAGTCAAAAGGATTGGGCTTAGCCAATGCTTTTTTGGAACGATTGGTCAATTCTGTCATTCAAGCTAGTAAAAAAATAAAAACCGATACCGAGATAAGTTCCGGAGCTACATCAGTTTCTTTTGCGGCAGTGCAATACATTATCAAAAATGTTGAAGACATTGGTAACAAAAACATTTTACTTTTTGGTACGGGAAAAATTGGTAGAAATACCTGTGAAAACCTAGTAAAGCATACTAAAAACGAACACATAACCTTAATCAATAGAACCAAAGAAAAGGCAGAAAAACTGGCTGGAAAATTAAATCTTATTGTTAAGGATTACTCAGAATTACATCTTGAATTACAAAAAGCGGATGTTGTTGTGGTTGCCACCGGTGCACAAAATCCAACAATTGACAAAGCGATTTTGAATTTGAAAAAACCACTGTTGATTTTAGATTTGTCAATTCCAAAAAATGCACATGAAAACGTGGAAGAACTGGATGGAGTGACCTTAATTCATATGGATTATTTGTCACAGTTGACAGATGAAACTTTGGAAAACAGAAAAAAACACATTCCAGCTGCCGAAGCGATTATCGAAGAAATTAAGGAAGAGTTCATCACTTGGACCAAAGGCAGAAAGTTTGCGCCAACAATTAATGCCTTGAAAGCAAAATTGAACGCAATAAAAGCATCTGAACTTGATTTTCAAAGCAAGAAAATATCTAACTTCAATGAAGAACAAGCGGAAATAATAAGCAACCGCATTATCCAAAAAATTACAACCCATTTTGCCAATCATTTAAAAGATGATAACACCATGGTGGATGAAAGTATTGAATGGATTGAGAAAGTTTTTAAAATAGGAGCAACGGCTAAATAAAGTTGGCGCCATTAAAATCAAATCAGGAGATAACTTCATTTCTCATGGGTTTGAAAAAAATATAATTGTGAACAAAACGATACGCATAGGAACCCGTGATAGTGAACTCGCACTCTGGCAAGCCCACACAGTTCAAAATAAGTTAAACGATTTAGGATACAAAACTGAAATTGTAGCCGTAAAATCGCAAGGCGATATCATTCTTGATAAGCCTCTTTATGAATTAGGAATAACCGGAATTTTTACCAAAACACTCGATGTTGCTATGATTAATGGCGATGTGGATATTGCGGTACATTCTATGAAAGATGTTCCAACTGCATTACCACACGGAATTGTTCAAGCAGCCGTTCTCGAAAGAGCCAATACACTCGATATTTTAGTACACAAAGGCAATCTCGATTTTTTAAATCAAACCGGTACCATTGCCACAGGCAGTTTGCGCCGTCAAGCACAATGGCTTAATAAATATCCTATTCATACTGTTGTTGATTTGCGCGGAAATGTAAATTCACGCATGAAAAAGCTGCAAGAAAGCGATTGGAGTGGAGCTGTATTTGCAGCAGCAGGGCTAGAAAGAATTAATCTTAAACCAGAAGACTATATTGATCTTGATTGGATGATTCCCGCACCAGCCCAAGGAGCTATGCTGGTTGTAGCTATGGCAAATGATGAGTATTCTAGACAGGCATTGCACGAACTTAATGATATTGATACTGAAATTTGTACCCACATTGAAAGACAATTTCTTAAAACTTTAGAAGGTGGTTGTACAGCGCCCATTGGTGCTTTAGCCGTTTTTGTAGAAGACGATATTGTTTTTAAAGGTGTTTTGTTTTCTATTGATGGAAAAGAAAAAATCGAAGTAGAAAGAACCGTTCCGATGCAAGAATGGAAAAAGTTGGGGTACTTTTGCGCACAAGAAATTCTTGAAAATGGTGGTGTAGCGTTGATGAAATCTATAAAAGAGAAATTAAAAAAATAATGGAGCAAATTAGTATTTTATCAACCAAAACACTTTCTGGAATTCAAAGAAAAGCGGTACTCGATGCCAACTTTGATCTCTTGGAACAAGATTTTATCGAAGTAACAAACACTCCATTTTCCCTTCAAAATATTCAAGAAAACCTCATTTTTAGCAGTCAAAACGCTGTTTTAAGTCTTATAGAACAAGACGGTTGGGAGGGTTTACGAACCAAAACTGCTTTTTGTGTAGGCATCAAAACCAAAGAATTACTGGAGCAAAATGGCTTCACGGTAGATGTTTACATGGATTATGCTTCAGAGCTAGCCGAAATCATCACCTTAATTTACAGTCAAAACAGTTATACTTTTTTTAGTGGTAATTTGCGTAAGGAAACCTTACCACAAGCACTAAAAGATGCTGGAATCGTGTTTAATGAAATTGAAGTGTATCAAACTAAGTTGGCACCATTTAAAATTTCAAGTTTAGAAAATTTTGCAGGTATCCTCTTTTTTAGTCCATCGGGAGTAGAGAGTTACTTGAAAGAAAATAAGCTAAAAAAAGAAGTTTGCTTTTGCATTGGCGAGACTACCGCCGCAGCTTTGAAAGGAAAAACAAAGAGTATTGTGGTAGCCGAAGAGCCCACTATTGAAGATTTAATTATCGGACTAATTGAATATTATACAACAGAAAGCGAATAACGCCCATCAAATAGATCAAAACAAACCCTCAAAGAGGAATTAAAAAATAGAATTATGTTAAAAAATGACTTGTTTTTAAGAGCACTAAAAGGAGAAACTGTTGAACGCCCACCGGTATGGATGATGCGTCAAGCAGGAAGGTATTTGCCAGAATTTAGAGCTTTGCGAGACAAATATGATTTTTTCACTCGTTGCGAAACACCTGAATTAGCTGCCGAAATTACGGTGCAACCCATTCGCAGAATTGCTCCAGATGCTGCCATTTTATTTTCGGATATTCTTGTTGTGCCTCGCGCTATGGGAATTCACGTGGAATTAAAAGACAATTTAGGACCAATTATCCCGAATCCCATTCGTACCATGGAACAAGTGAACCAAGTTTTCGTTCCGGATGTAAATGAAACTTTGGGTTACGTTTTTGATGCGGTTAAGTTGACAAAAGAAATGTTGAACGATGAGGTGCCTTTAATAGGTTTTGCGGGTTCGCCATGGACTATTTTTTGTTATGCTGTTGAAGGCAAGGGCTCTAAAAGTTTTGATACTGCCAAAGGATTCTGTTTCTCAGATCCAGTAGCGGCGCACACTTTATTACAAAAAATCACCGATACCACTATTTTATACTTATTAGAAAAAGTAAAATCAGGTGTAAATGCAGTTCAGATTTTTGATTCTTGGGGTGGCATGTTGTCGCCAGTTGATTACCAAGAATTCTCATGGAAATACATCAACCAAATCATTGATGCCTTAGCTGAGGTAACTCCAGTTATTGTTTTTGGTAAAGGATGTTGGTTTGCTTTAAATGAAATGGGAAAAAGTAAAGCCTCTGCATTAGGTGTAGATTGGACTTGCTCACCTAGAAATGCACGTTATTTGTCAGGTGGAAACATAACTTTACAAGGTAATTTTGATCCTTCTCGATTATTTTCTCCAATTCCAGTGATTAAGAAAATGGTTCATGAAATGATTGACGAATTTGGAAAAGACAAATACATCGTAAATCTTGGTCACGGAATTTTACCTAATATCCCTGTGGATCACGCCAAAGCCTTTATTGATGCGGTGAAGGAGTATAAATCATAATTGCTACGAAATGATAATATCCTATATTTGTAATTAACACAAACGCATAAAATGACTGAAAAAGAATTACATGATTATTTAAAGACATATTATCCAATCGAAAACGAGAAATGCGAATGGAAAGAATTTAAGTCGTTAAAAAATTCTGTTTCAGGAGATTCAGCTAGTGATATTATATCTTATATTTCGGCTATTGCAAATATGCAAGGCGGAAATTTAATAATCGGAATTCAAGACAAAACTTTAAATATTGTTGGAATTCAAGATTTTGCCGGTTATACAATTGAAAATATAAGATTCAGAATTAACGGAAATGTTACAAATCTTAATGTTGACGAATTTAGTGTTAGGGAGTGTATTACATCTGACACTAATAAAGTAGTTTGGATTTTTCATATTCCTAAACACCAATTTAGGTTGCCAGTTTATGCTCATAAAAAAGCATGGCAACGCATTGATGATAATTTAGTCGAAATGACAAAAGCAAGATTGGATGCAATTCTTGAACAAGTTCAAATCAATGAAGATTGGTCTAAAGTAATTATTCCAGAAGCAACTTTGGACGATTTAGATATAGAAGCTATAATAAAAGCCAGAGTTGAATTTAAAAAACGAAATCCCAAATATTCAGCTGAAGTTGACAATTGGAACGATGTAGATTTTTTAAACAAAGCAAAACTTACTATCAAGGGAAAGTTAACTAGAACAGCTTTAATTCTTTTAGGAAAAGATGAATCTGAACATTATCTAGGTTCTTCTGTTAAAATCAGATGGAATCTAAAAACGATTGATAATCAGGATAAAGATTTTGAAATATTTTCTGTTCCATTCATATTGTCAGTGGATGAAGTTTATAAAAAAATCAGAAATTTAAAATACCGTTATTTACGCGATGGGACTTTGTTTCCAGACGAAGTATTGAGGTACGAGCCCTTTATTATAAGAGAATCGTTAAACAATGCTATTGCGCATCAGGACTATTCTAAAGGAGCAAGAATTAATGTAGTAGAGTTTGAGGATGACCATTTAGTGTTTTCTAATTATGGTTCATTTTTACCAAAGTCAGTTGAGGATGTAGTTTTGAATGATACGCCTGAAGAAGTGTATCGAAATCCTTTTTTGGTTGAAGCAATGAAAAATTTGGATATGATAGAAACACAAGGTGGAGGTATTCGAAAAATATTTAACTTCCAAAAACAACGTTTCTTTCCTTTACCAGATTATGATTTTGAAGATAATAAGGTGAAGGTGACTATAATTGGTAAAATTTTAGATGAAAACTTTGCTAAGATTATTATCAAAAACTCCAATTTAGGTTTAGACGAAATTATTTTGTTAGATAAAGTTCAAAAACAAAAAGAAATTTCAGAAAATGAATTTAAATATCTCAAAAAATTAAAGTGTGTTGAAGGTAGAAGACCTAACATTTATTTATCATATAAAATTATTGAATCTACGAATGACGAAGATTTAAAAGTCGAATATCTGGCTAATCGTAGTTTTGATGATTCGCATTTTAAAGATATGATATTAGAATATCTTAAAAAATGGGGAAAAACTAAACGTAATAAAATTGATAACTTAATTATTCCTAAATTATCAACTGCTTTGTCTGAAGAAAAGAAAAAAAATAAGGTAACTAATTATCTTTCTGCATTAAGGATGGAAGGTAAAATTATTAACAGGCCTGGGTATTTTTGGGAAATTGTTTAAAAGGTTTTTAAACACTTTTAAACACTTTTAAATACTTTTAAACACTTTTGCATTTCAATAATGAAAAATAAATTTTACACCTACATACAAAATCTCCAAGACCAGATTGTTGCTGGCTTAGAAGCCGTTGAAGGTCATGCCAAATTCAAGGAAGATCTTTGGGAACGTCCAGAAGGCGGCGGAGGAAGAACACGTGTAATCGAAAACGGAAATGTTATCGAGAAAGGCGGTGTGAATATTTCGGCAGTGCATGGAAAATTACCCGATTCGATGCAAAAATTATTCAATGTAGGTGAAGCCGATTTTTTTGCCTGCGGATTGAGTTTGGTAATACATCCTAAAAACCCAATGGCACCTACGGTTCATGCCAATTGGCGCTATTTCGAAATGTATGACGATAACGGAAATGTAATCAACAGTTGGTTTGGTGGCGGACAGGATCTAACACCCTATTATTTATTTGAAGAAGATGCGATTCATTTTCATCAAACGTGCAAAACAGCATGTGATAAGCACAATCCAGAGTTTTATCCAAAATATAAAAAACAATGTGATGCTTATTTTTGGAACGCACATCGTAATGAAGCTCGTGGACTAGGCGGATTATTCTTTGATTATTGCAAGGAAACCGAACAAATGTCAATGGAAAACTGGTTTAACTTTGTAACTGAAGTTGGCAATTCATTTTTAACCGCTTATGTTCCAATATTAGAAAGACGAAAAAATTTACCATATACCGCAGAACAAAGAACCTGGCAAGAAATTCGTCGTGGACGTTATGTCGAGTTTAATTTAGTACATGATAAGGGCACTTTATTTGGCTTAAAAACCAACGGAAGAATTGAGTCAATTTTAATGTCATTACCGCCACATGTTCAGTGGGTTTACGACCATCATCCAGAATCAGGAAGTGAAGAGGAGAAATTATTGAAAGTGTTGGAGATTCCTGTTGAGTGGATTTAAAGCAATTAGCGCTCAGCTTTTAGCCATTAGCCTAAATTTAAAAGCATGAAGGATTTTAAAAATTTTGTAGTTTGGCAAAAATCACATCAATTAACTCTTGATGTCTATAAAATGACACATAATTTTCCAAAAGAAGAGCTTTTCGGCTTAACTAGCCAAATGAAAAGATCCGCAAGTTCAATTCCGACTAATATTGCTGAAGGTTGTGGAAGGAATTCAGATAAAGATTTTGCTCGATTTTTAATAATTGCATTTGGATCAGCAAATGAATTAGAATATCAATTTATACTGAGTCGAGATTTAAATTTCATCAATAGTGAGTCAAGTGAAAAACTATTATTTCAAGTTGAAGAAATTAAAAAAATGCTCAATAGTTTAATATCTAAGCTATATAACAAATAAAATTTTAATTGCCGAAAGCTAATTGCTGAAAGCTAAAAGCTAATATATATGTTCCCATTACAAAGAGGTCGTCGTTTGAGAGTTAACGAATCCATTCGTTCGTTAGTTAGAGAAACTACATTAAGTCCAAGTGATTTTATGTTTCCTATGTTTATTGCCGAAGGCGAAAATGTACAGGTACAAATTCCATCTATGCCAGGAATTTTCCGCCGTTCTATTGATTTAACGGTTAAAGAAGTGCAAGAATTATTCGATTTAGGAATTCGAGCAGTAAATATTTATGTAAAAGTTGATGAAAATCTAAAAGACAACGCCGGTACTGAAGCTTGGAACCCAAACGGACTCATGCAAAACGCCATTCGTGCGATCAAAGCCGCTTGTCCAGAAATGATTGTCATGCCAGATGTAGCTTTGGATCCGTATTCTATTTATGGTCATGACGGAATCATTGCAAACGGTGATGTAGAAAACGATTCGACGAATGAAGCTTTGGTAAAAATGGCCGTTTCGCATGCGCAAGCGGGTGCTGATTTTGTAGCCCCAAGCGATATGATGGACGGACGTGTACTACGCTTGCGTCAAGGTTTAGATGCTGCAGGATTTCACAATGTGGGAATCATGAGCTATTCTGCCAAATATGCTTCGGCATTTTACGGACCGTTTCGCGATGCTTTAGACTCTGCTCCAAAAGACGCTGATGTAGATGTTCCGAAAAATAAAAAAACCTATCAAATGGATTATGCCAATCGTCTTGAAGCTATCAAGGAAGCACTTTGGGATGTTGAAGAAGGCGCTGATATGGTCATGGTAAAACCCGGAATTGCATACTTAGATATCGTTCGCGAAGTAAAAAATGCAGTTCATGTGCCTGTAACGGTATATCATGTTTCTGGCGAATATGCCATGATCAAAGCCGCTTCCGAAAGAGGTTGGTTAGATCACGACCAAACGATGATGGAGCAGTTAATGTGCATCAAGCGTGCAGGAGCCAGTTTAATTTCGACTTATTTTGCTAAAGAAGCCGCTATACTTTTAAATAAAAAATAATGAAAAAGATCCTTTGCTTAGTAGCCGTATGTTGCTTTCTATCTTGTAAAAAAGAAGAAACCAAAAAAGAATCCTTGTACCCAACAACTACAGAAGAAGTTGCTCAAACTCCAGTAGAATTAGGAAAAGAAATTTTTGAAGGAAAGGGAAATTGTATCGCCTGTCACCAAATTGACAAAAAGGTAATCGGTCCCAGCTTACAAGACATTGCGGGTATTTATAAAAGTAAAAATGCTGACATGGTCACCTTTTTAAAAGGCGAAGGCGAACCAATTGTAGACCCAAGTCAATACGAGGTGATGAAAGCTAATTTTGCACTCACAAAAGCCATGTCCGAAGAGGAATTGAAAGCGCTAGAAGCCTACGTATATTCTCATGTAAAATAAAGTTTTTTAGGAGCTATATCCTGCTATCCGCTATATCTCTTGTGTTCGCTAGCGCTACCACAAGAGGATGCCGCTTCTATCAGGGCTAAAAACAAAGACCATTCGCAAGTACGAATGGTTTTTTTATGACCGTATGTAGTCTACAATGATTATTTTTTTACCTTTAAAAAATGGAAACAATTTACATCAATACTCCGCTAGGAATTGCTGCCATTACAGGTGATGTACATGGTGTTTCTGAAATAACAGTTTTAGAAGAGGGTGAAGTATCCACTAAAATCCCAGATTTTTTACAAGAACCTGTACAGCAACTTCAAGAATATTTCCATTCGCAAAGAACTAATTTTACCTTTAAACTCAATCCAAAAGGAACTGATTTTCAACAAAAAGTGTGGAACGCATTGCTCGATATTCCGTACGGGAAAACAAGAACGTATCTAGAACAATCCAAATTTCTTGGTGATCCAAAAGCTATTCGTGCTGTGGCTTCGGCCAATGGAAAAAACCCACTTTGGATCGTGGTTCCTTGCCACAGAGTTATTGGTAGTGATGGTTCATTAACGGGTTATGCAGGAGGTTTATGGCGTAAAAAATGGTTGTTAGAGCATGAAAATCCTTCCCCGCAACATAGTTTATTTTAGTTGGTTATGAATATTTTTTTTATATTCGTTTAAGAATATCCGTGTAAATCTTTTAAATCAGCGTCATCTGCGTGCCATAAAAAATGATTGAAAAAATCAACCTTAATAACATTCTCTTTCTTGATATTGAGACCGTTCCTGAATCTGAAAATTACGATGCTTTAGATCCGGAAATGCAATCGCTTTGGGAACACAAAACACAATACCAACGCAAAGAAGAGTTTTCACCCGAGGATTTTTATGATCGAGCAGGTATTTGGGCCGAGTTTGGTAAAATTGTGTGTATTTCGGTAGGTTATTTTACCATCAAAGGTGACATTCGTAATTTTCGTGTAACGAGTTTCTTTGGCGAGGAGAAAAAAATACTTTCCGACTTTAATAATTTGCTCAACAATCACTTCAATCAACCGCAGCATGTTTTGTGCGGACACAATGCCAAAGAATTTGATATTCCCTTTTTGGCTAGGCGAATGATTATCAACAATATTGCAATTCCAAACAAGCTGAATTTATTTGGAAAAAAACCTTGGGAAATTCCGCATTTAGATACATTAGAATTGTGGAAATTTGGCGATTACAAACATTTTACTTCTTTGAAATTGATGTGTAAAGTACTCGGAATTCCTTCTTCAAAAGGAGATATCGATGGCAGTCAAGTAGGTCATGTTTTTTATGTGGAGAAAGACATTGACCGTATTATTACTTATTGTGAGCGAGATACTATTGCTGTAGCGCAAATTTTTCTGCGTTTGCGTAGAGAAGAGTTGTTGGTAGAAGACGAGATTATTCATGTGTAAGTAACTTGAATGGCAATATCAATGTCAAAATGAAATCTCAATTTAAAATTCTTTTATTGAAATTGACATTGTAATTGTTATTGATATCGATTTATTACATTTACAAAAATTATTAGTTATGGTATTGAGCAGATTTTGGTTGGTTATTTTTATTTCATCAATTGTTTTTGTGGTAGTGAGTTTGTTCAGTTCAAATACCTACACAATTGATTATGTATTGAATGGAAAAATAGACGACCCAATTTTGATTTCAGAAAAAATGCCGGAGCAATTGCCGCTTTTTATCAAAGACAGTATCAAAAATGCCCCAGATCAAACCATGATTGTCAATCGCGATACTTTAAACGCGGATACAACTTATGTATTTAAAAATAAAACTGTAAAAATCTACAGTGGCGTACAAAAATCAGATGGTTTATTGCCTACCTGTAAAAGTACTTTACTAGATTTAGTTTTGCCATTAATGGCTTATTTAGCTTTCTTTTGTGGGTTGATGGAACTATTAATTATTTCAGGTGCTTCTGGAAAATTAGCCAAAGCCTTAAGTCCTGTTTTTGTAAAAGTATTTCCGAGTATTCCCAAAAATCACCCATCGATTTCGTATATGACTTTGAACTTCGCAGCTAATTTTCTTGGTTTAGATTCGGCTGCAACGCCTTTTGGCCTTAAAGCCATGGAAAGTTTACAAGAAATAAATCCTGAAAAGGACAAAGCTAGTGATGCGCAAATCATGTTCATGTGCTTGCATGCCTCAGGACTTACTTTGATAGCTACTTCAATCATTGGCTACCGTGCTGCCGCAAATGCCAGTAATCCTGCCGATGTGATGTTGCCTTGTATTATAACGTCGTTCATAGGTACCATTGCAGCCTTTTTGATCGTGGGTATCAAACAAAAAATCAATTTTAAAAGTGCGTCTTTGGTATTGGTCTTAATTACGTTAATCGCAGCTATTATTGGTTTGCTGATGTACGTGAACCAATTGGATTTAGTGGGTAAAAACTACTTTACATCTAATCTTTCCGCTTTAATTTTAATCGCTATTATTGCGTTCACTTTGATTTTTTCGTTCTGGAATGAAAAGAAATTTACTGCTGAAAGCACTACTGTTTTTGATGCTTTTGTAGTGGGTGCTAACAATGGTGTGAAAACTGGAGTAACTATTTTTCCTTATGTTTTAGGGATGTTAGTTGCTATTTCCTTGTTTAGAAATAGTGGTTTGTTTGAAATCATCAGTAACGGAATTGCCTTTTTATTCTCAAATATGGGCGTAAGCAAAGAAATTACAGATGCTTTGCCAGTAGCCTTGCTACGTCCGTTTAGCTCCGCAGGATCACGTGGATTTTTGATTGATTCTATGAACACTTTCGGTCCAGATTCCTTAACGGCTCGTTTGAGTAGTATTTTTCAATGTAGCGCCGAAAGTACTTTTTATGTAATTGCAGTTTATTTTGGATCGGTGAATATCAAAAACACCCGTTACGCTTTAGGAACCATGTTGCTAGTAGACGTGATATGTGTAATTACGGCAATATTTGTGGCGAGCTGGTTTTTTTAAGCCAGTCGATAAATTTTCTTAAAAATGTGCCGAGCCTAAGGCTCTCAATTTTGTGGTGATTAATTATAACGGATTAAAAGCTGTTCACAAAACGAAAAACTTATAATTGAACTTTCGTAGGAACACAACATACTGTTAAATTTTGATTTGATTTCACACGAACCAATTATATACTAGGATTTTTAATCAATTTTTCATTCTTTTGAGGGATTCAATAATTACTTAAATACATATAAAAATGTCAAAATATACCAAATACATCGCCATCGGCTTGCTTATTCTTTTTTTACTAACAAGTATTTTAACGTAGTAGTTTTGGGTTGCTCTTAAAGTAACTTTTAAACTTACACCAACTATTTTATCTTTGTAAAAACATTACACCATGGACTTTATTTATCAGGATCCTTATCCTATTTTAAAAGACGATACACAATACCGAAAAATATCTTCAGACTACGTAAAAGTAGAACAGCTGGGCGATAGAGAAATCCTTACCGTTGATCCAAAGGGTCTGGAGTTGCTTTCGCAAGAAGCCATGAAAGACGTTTCTTTTATGCTTCGTACGTCACATTTAGAAAAATTACGTGCTATTTTGGATGATCCAGAAGCGACAGATAACGATCGTTTTGTGGCGTATAATTTATTGCAAAATGCAGCAGTAGCTATTGACGGACAATTACCATCTTGTCAAGACACCGGAACAGCGATTGTAATGGCCAAAAAAGGAGAAAATGTATACACAGGTGTAGATGATGCTGAGTGGCTCTCAAAAGGGATTTTCAACACCTACCAAGAAAAAAACCTGCGTTACTCTCAAATTGTGCCTATCAGTATGTTCGAGGAAAAGAATTCTGGTTCTAATCTTCCAGCACAAATTGATATCTATTCTAAAAAAGGAAATACGTATGAGTTTTTGTTTTTAGCAAAAGGGGGCGGTTCTGCCAATAAAACCTATTTGTACCAACAAACAAAATCGCTTTTGAATGAAAAGTCGATGGATGCATTTGTACGTGCTAAAATCATGGATTTAGGCACTTCTGCTTGTCCGCCGTATCACTTAGCGTTTGTAATTGGCGGTACTTCAGCCGAGGCTAATTTGGCTGCTGTTAAAAAAGCTTCAGCGGGTTATTACGATCATTTGCCAACCACAGGAAACATGGCTGGTCAAGCATTTCGTGATTTAGAATGGGAGCAAAGAGTGCAACAAATTTGCCAAGAAAGTGCCATTGGAGCGCAGTTTGGTGGAAAATATTTTACGCATGATGTACGTGTGATTCGTTTACCACGTCATGCTGCTTCTTGCCCTGTAGGATTAGGAGTTTCGTGCTCTGCCGATAGAAATATAAAAGGAAAAATTACCAAAGAAGGTATTTTTGTAGAACAACTTGAGGTGAATCCTGGACGTTTATTGCCTGCAACTCCACCACATCTAGAACCGGCGGTCGAAATAGACTTGAATCAACCTATGGCGGATATTCTAAAAAAGTTATCACAATATCCAATTAAAACGCGTTTAAAATTGAACGGAACTTTGATTGTAGCGCGCGATATTGCACATGCTAAAATCAAGGAACTTTTGGATGCAGGTAAACCTATGCCAGAGTATTTTAAAAATCATCCGGTGTATTATGCAGGACCAGCAAAAACTCCAGACGGAATGCCTTCAGGTAGTTTTGGTCCAACCACGGCCGGAAGAATGGATGTTTACGTAGAAGAATTTCAAAAAGCCGGCGGAAGTATGATCATGCTTGCTAAAGGAAATAGAACGCCACAAGTTATGAATGCTTGTAAAACCTACGGAGGTTTTTATTTAGGCTCTATTGGAGGTCCAGCAGCTATTTTAGCACAAGATAACATCTTGAAAGTAGAAGTAGTTGACTTTGAAGAGTTAGGTATGGAAGCAGTTCGAAAAATAACTGTCAAAGATTTCCCAGCCTTCATTATTACTGATGATAAAGGAAATGATTTTTTCAATAATTTGTAATCAATAAAAGCAAACTATAAACCGCACAAGCGTGAGTGTTTGTGCGGTTTTTTTGCTTCATAAATCTAATTTTATGTCATTTCAAGAAACCTTTTCAGAGTTTTATTCCAAGGTTAAATCAAGTTTGCAGGATGGTACCTTTGCCAAATTAACGCTAGCTAAAACCATTGGGAACACTTTATTGATGAATATTTATGTGCGACCGGTAGTGGTGGAGAATGATTTACAATTGGAGTTGAAGTTTAAATTTCAGCAAGAAGAATTATTCGAAATTCATTCGATAGACAGTGCATTTGATCGTTTACTGCCCTTTATCAATAATCCGTTTTTGTCGGCAATTTTGTTTACGACAGAGTTTGATTTGACTTATAAGTTAAATAAAAAAAGAGCGGTTAGTATGGTGGAGCAATTTCCTAGTTTTACACATGCAGCAACGTCGCTAACCGAATATTTAGAAAGTAAATAGTAAGTACTTAATAGTCATAAAAAAACCTCAAAAGAATTTCATTTGAGGTTTTTTTATAGGATTTGATGTTGATTAGTTGATATCCATTTCAGGAATATCACCTTCAATTATCAAGTTAGCTTCAGTAGAGGCGATGATGTGTTCTACTGTAACTCCAGGCGCACGCTCTAAAAGCTTAAAACCTGCTGAAGTAACTTCTAGTACTGCAAGCTCTGTTACTACCTTTTTAACACAGCCTACGCCGGTTAATGGCAAAGAGCATTTTTTAAGGATTTTTGATTCGCCTGCTTTGTTTACGTGCATCATTGCTACAATGATATTTTCGGCAGAAGCCACTAAATCCATTGCGCCACCCATACCTTTTACCATTTTACCTGGGATTTTCCAGTTGGCGATATCTCCATTTTCGGCCACTTCCATAGCGCCTAGAATAGTTAAATCTACTTTTTGAGAGCGTATCATTCCGAAACTTAAAGCGGAGTCAAAAAACGATGCGCCTGGCAAGGTAGTAATGGTTTGTTTTCCAGCGTTGATGATGTCGGCATCTTCTTCTCCCGCAAACGGGAATGGTCCCATGCCTAATACGCCATTTTCACTTTGAAATTCAACCGAAATATCTGTGCGTACATAATTAGCCACCAAGGTAGGAATTCCAATTCCTAGGTTAACATAATAGCCGTCTTGTACTTCTTTGGCAATTCTTCTTGCTATATCTTCTTTTGTTAAAGCCATAATTTTATTTTTGAAACTGGTAAGGTTTTTATAATTTGAGTATACTTAAATCATAAAATGAAGTCCATATAATTCTTTGCATACTGAATACTACTTTTGTCTCACAGTTCGTTGTTCAATTCTTTTCTCAAACGTTTCTCCTTGAAAAATGCGTTGTACCATAATTCCAGGAATGTGGATTTCGTTAGGGTCTAATGCGCCTACGGGCAAAAGCTCTTCTACTTCGGCAATGGTGATTTTTGCAGCTCCAGCCATGCTAGAATTGAAATTACGAGCAGTTCCTTTAAAAATTAAATTACCTGCTTCATCACCTTTCCAAGCTTTTACTATTGCAAAATCAGCTTTGTAAGCGAGTTCCATGATATGCATTTTACCATTAAACTCGCGAACTTCTTTTCCTTCAGCCACTTCAGTTCCGTAACCTGCTGGCGTAAAAAAAGCAGGAATTCCGGCTTGTGCAGCACGGCACTTTTCTGCCAAAGTTCCTTGAGGTGTCAATTCTACTTCTAGTTCGCCTGATAGCATCTGACGTTCAAACTCGGCATTTTCACCCACATACGATGAGATCATTTTTTTGATTTGGCGCTTTTGCAAAAGCAATCCAAGTCCAAAATCATCTACACCGGCATTGTTTGAAATACAGGTTAAATCGGTTACATTTTTTTGAACCAATTCGGCAATACTATTTTCTGGAATTCCACATAATCCAAAACCGCCTAGCATGATAGTCATGCCATTTTCAATGCCTTGAAGTGCATCTTGAACGGTATTTACTTTTTTGTTAATCATAAAAATAAGGTCTATTTATCGAATTTTAATCTATTGATGAATTGAGTTTTAAGTACGAATGCCCTTGCCCAGATTACTTCACTTGCTTTTTGTTTTCATTTGAGTTCAGTGAACTTCGTTTGCAGTGGAAATCCTTTTAAAAAGCGATTTTTCATCGCTTTTTAAAAGATTGCAACGTATAGCTGGATTAGCTCCAAATGAAAATTTTACAATTCAAATTCTTCTGTATCTTGCTCTACAGCTGTTGTATCTACTACTTTTTTCGGTACATAACAATCCACTTTGATAGAAAGATTATTTGGTCTTTCAAAAGGTTCTTTGGATACTTTGAGCGCTGGATCTTCGTAACACAGTTTCATGAAATAACCCCAAACTGGTAAAGCTGCCGTAGCTCCTTGCCCGTAAGTAATGCTTTTGAAACGAGCCGAACGGTCTTCACAACCTACCCAAACTCCGGTTACTAAATTAGGTACCATTCCCATAAACCAACCATCAGATTGATTTTGTGTAGTTCCTGTTTTTCCTGCAATTGGGTTTCTAAATGAGTATGGATAACCCGTCCAGCGGTTGTCTCCATTACCACCACCAGTGGTACGCAAACGGTCACCTGAACCACCTTCAGTTACTCCTTCTAGTAATTTCACCACAGCGTATGCAATATCTTTATTCAATACATCGTGTGATTCTGGAATAGGTTCGTAAATTACTACACCACTTTTATCTTCTATTTTAGTTATAAATTGAGGTTTTCTATACACACCTTGATTAGCAAAGGTACTGTACGCAGCTACCATATCTTGAACAGTGATTTCTACGGCACCAAGTGCTATAGATGGCTGGGTAACAATCTCTGATTTTACTCCCAATTTATGCGTTAAATCAATAACGGCTTCAGGACCAACTTTGTCAATTAATTTAGCTGATACGGTATTGATTGAGTTTGCCAAACCTCTTTTTAAGGTTACCATTCCGCGGTACTTGTTATCAGAGTTTTTTGGTTCCCAATCTTCGGTTACGTGGTGACGCCCTTTACGAATCATGAACGGACCATCTACAATTGAGTCGCAAGGAGACATATTCAACTGTTCGATAGCAGTAGCATAAACAAACGGTTTGAAAGTAGATCCTACTTGTCTAGCTCCTTGACCTACGTGATCGTACTGAAAATATTTGTAATTAATACCGCCTACCCAAGCTTTGATGTTACCGGTTTGTGGCTCCATGGCCATTAACCCAGCTTGTAAAAAGTGTTTGTAATAACGGATAGAGTCAAGCGGAGTCATTATAGTGTCACGTTCCCCTTTCCAAGTAAAGATTTTCATTTTAGTTTTTTCGCTAAATGACTTTATGATTTCTTCGTCAGTTTTATCCAATGATTTTAGGATAGACCAGCGGCTAGAAGATTTCATAGCTTGGTTGATAATGCGCTGCGTTTCTACAGTTGAAATGTTTACAAATGGTGCGTTTTTATTGTCTTTTGACTGAATAAAAAATTCTTCTTGCAAGTTGGCCATGTGTTCTTTTACAGCCTCTTCGGCATGCAACTGCATTCTAGAATCAATAGTGGTATAAATCTTAAGACCGTCTTTGTAAATATCGTAATCAGTACCGTCTGGTTTTTTATTTTCTTCAACCCATTTTTTCATGTAATCACGCAAGTACTCTCTAAAATAGGTAGCAGTTCCATCTTTGTGAGTTTCGAGTTTGAAATTTAATTTTATAGGTAAGCTTTGCAATCTTACTTTTTCTGATGTAGAGATGATATTGGCTTTTTCCATTTGTAAAAGCACCACATTTCGGCGGTTTTTTACTCCTTGCGGATTTCGTACAGGATTGTACAAACCAGAGTTTTTAAACATTCCAACTAGTATTGCTGACTCGCTAATGGTTAAATCCTTTGGCTCTTTAGAAAAATAAGTCTTAGCTGCAGAACTTACTCCAACAGAATTGTTTCCAAAATCATACACATTGCAGTACATGGCAATGATTTCATTTTTAGTGTATTGTCTTTCTAAACGGATAGCAATAATCCATTCTTTTATTTTTTGTACAATTCGAAAAGGTAAAAATTTTGAACCTTCTCCATGAAAAAGTTGTTTGGCTAACTGCTGTGTCAACGTACTCGCACCTCCGCTGGTTCCAAAACTTGAAATGGCTCTCAAGGTTCCTCTACCGTCAATTCCAGAATGTTCGTAAAAACGAGCATCCTCAGTAGCTACAAGGGCTTGAACAAGATTTTTTGGTAAATCATCATATTTTAATTGTGACCTATTTTTTTCAAAATACTTGCCAATAACCACACCATCAGCCGAAATAACTTCAGTTGCTAGGTTAGAATCTGGATTTTCTAAGTCTTCAAAGGAAGGCATGGAGCCAAATAATCCCCAAGAAGCAAAGAGGAAAAACAAGCCTATACTTCCTAAACCTATGAAGAATATTTTCCAAAATTTCTTTTGATAATACGCGATGCTTTTATCATCGTTTCTTGTTGGGTTGTTGTTTTTTTTGATAGCCATAATACTAATTTATTCTTTTTTTTCAATTCTAAATCCTACCTCGGTAATTCCGTTAAGCGCTGTTACACCTGGAACTTTTCCGTTTTCTCGTACGGCTTGCTTAATGTGTACTCTGTATTTTGATCGCAATCGAACATTTTCTTTATAAAAAAGTTTACTTTCCTTAATATCCGAAAACCCATCTCCTAAAAGTGTTCCATCAACATCAGCCATCTGGTATTCTAGTGTATCAACTTTGGTAAATCCATTAGGCAATTCCATGGCAACAATCAAAAACAAATTATTGAATTGATAATTGTTATTCGCTCTTAAGTTCACAAATAAATTGTAGCGTTGCGTAGAGTCAAGTATAGGTACGCTAAAGGTAACGGTACTGTCTTTATGCCATGCATTGCCTACTGAGTGGTACTCATCAAAACTTCTTTTTTTGTCACAAGAAACAAAGAGGACTGTCAGCAAAAAGAGTATGGTGCTATTTCTTATCCACATTTTTTGTAATAATTATTGGTTTGCGGGGTTCTGCTGGTTTTTTATCAGCAGGAGCAGGACGGTTGTTGTTAGGTCTTGCTGTGTTTGCCGGTTTATTACTATTGTTTTTATTGCTCGTAATTTTGTTAGCTGCTGGCTTATTGTTTGTTATTTTATTGGCTGCAGCAGGTTTGTTTGCATTGGCAACAATGGCATTTTCACCAGTAGGCTTACGTTTTTTATTATTTTTCTTCCTTGGTTTAGGTTGGTCAAATCGCGTTAAACTTTCTTGACCCATAGCATTGTTAAAGTTTTTCTCAGGCTCAACAATAACTTCAATTGCATAATCTTCTAAGCAGGAAACTTTGTTTTTCAACTTGTTTTCGGCAATGATTTCTTTTACTTGATCAATTTTTAGTACATGCCAATTAGCAAAATTATTGGTATAGGCAAACCACATCAACCCTTTAAAGATATCTTGTTTTTGGCAAATGGCATCTCCTTTTTCAGTAACAAGTTTCGTGTCAAAATCAGGAAAATGCTTTAAGGCATCCATGTAAGTGTCTAGCTCATAGTTCAAGCAACACTTCAGTTTACCGCATTGTCCCGCTAGTTTTTGTGGGTTCAAGGATAATTGTTGGTAACGTGCAGCTGAGGTATTTACACTTCTAAAATCAGTCAACCAAGTAGAACAACACAATTCTCTTCCGCAAGAGCCTATCCCACCCAAACGAGCTGCTTCTTGACGGAAACCTACTTGTTTCATTTCAATACGCGTACTGAATTCTTTAGCAAAATCTTTGATTAATGCTCTAAAATCAATTCGATCATTTGCGGTGTAATAAAAAGTAGCTTTTGATCCATCCCCTTGAAATTCAATATCCGAAATTTTCATTTCTAGTTTTTGAGCAATGGCCAATTCACGTGCGCGAACTTTCATAGGCTCTTCGCGGTCGCGAGCTGCAGACCAAATATCAATGTCTTTTTGTGATGCTTTTCTATAAATTTTCGGAATTTCGTTGCTGCTAGGATTCGCTCCTTTTTTCTTCATTTGAATGCGAACCAACTCACCTGTTAGCGTTACTATACCAATATCATGTCCTGGAGAAGCTACCGTGGCAACAATATCTCCCATGCTCAAAGTTAATTTTTCAGTATTGCGGTAAAATTCTTTTCTTCCGTTTTTGAAA
Source organism: Flavobacterium sp. CECT 9288 (assembly GCF_918731615.1). Taxonomy (NCBI): domain Bacteria; kingdom Pseudomonadati; phylum Bacteroidota; class Flavobacteriia; order Flavobacteriales; family Flavobacteriaceae; genus Flavobacterium; species Flavobacterium sp. CECT 9288. Next base: position 3,541,161 of record NZ_OU957226.1, read on the forward strand.
CGTACTTCAACACAGTCAAAAGGGGCGTCGCCATTAGGCAAACTCATATTCGAAAGCCAATCAAAAACCGTCAATTTATTGCAGCTATCGGTGCCGCAAGTCCCATTATTTTTACAACCCTTTGGTGCGCCACCATCAGAAGTTGAACAACTTGTACATGCCATAATCTTATATGTAGTGTTGTGACGAGCACAACTTAAGTTCTTAAAACGTTTAATGTGTAAAGATAGTATTTTTTAATTTTATGGAACAACGCCAATTTAGGGCAATAATTCATAAATTTATACTAAAAAACCCATTACAAAAATGTTTTGTAATGGGTTTGTAGTGTTGTAGTTACGGCAAGTTGCTTAATTTATAACTGTATATAATTTATCTGATAGTCTAATTCTAAAAGGGAGTTTAAACGTGCATGTATCGCCAGTTACGGCTATTTCTTGAGGAGTTCCGTTAACCATCATTTCTTCAATGGTTAGTATTTGTTCTCCGGTTGTGCTACCTTTTATTAAAATGGTATCGCCTATTTTAAGTTCATTTTCTTCAATTATAAACTGACCAATATTAGCTTTTGGGAAAAAATGCATGCCTTTACCTATGTATTGTTTCTTAATTTTAGTCACTTTTTTCAAAGCTGGTTTTCTTTTTGCCAGTTCTGTCAAGTCGGGAATAGCCGCCAACGGATCTGTATTATTTTTAAAAAGCAGCTTGTCAGATTTTCCTTTTTTGAAAATCTTATTTCCATTTTTAACCCCTCTGCGAATGGCTTTTTGCTCCTCTTCGGGCAAGTGGATAATCGTAGCACATTCAGCAGAACAGCAGCCGTACATTTTTTCTTTGCAAGATTCACACTGAATAAAAAGCAAGTGACAACCTTCGTTTTCGCAATTGGTATGCACATCACAAGGCGCACCACATTGATGGCATTGTGAAACAATATCATCTGTAATGCGTTCGCCCAAGCGGTGGTCAAAAACAAAGTTTTTACCTATAAATTTGCTCTCTAGATTTTCTTCTTTTATTTGTTTGGCGTAGTTGATAATACCACCTTCCAGCTGAAAAACATTCTTAAAACCTTGGTGTTTAAAATAAGCCGATGCTTTTTCGCAACGAATGCCGCCCGTGCAATACATCACCAAATTTTTATCATCTTTAAAGTCTTTTAATTGCTCATTAATAATTGGCAAGGATTCTCTAAACGTATCTACATCAGGAGTGATGGCGCCTTTAAAATAGCCAATTTCACTCTCGTAATGGTTTCTAAAATCAACTACAATCGTGTTGGGATCATCTAGAATTTCGTTGAATTCCTTCGCTTTTAGGTGCACACCTATATTGGTTACATCAAAAGTTTCATCATTCAAACCGTCGGCAACAATTTTGTCACGCACCTTAATCGTTAGTTTCAAAAACGAGTGATCGTCATGCTCCACCGCAATATTCAAGCGCATCCCTTTCATGAAATCATACGCTTCAAGCGTGTCCTTGAAGGCATAAAAATTATCAGCAGGCAATGATAATTGTGCATTGATACCTTCTTTGGCGACATAAATTCGGCCTAGAACTACTAAAGGATCCCAAGCGCGGAATAAATCGTTTCGAAATTGAGTTGGATCTTGAATTTGCGCATAAGCATAGAATGACAAAGTGAGTCTTTGTTTTCCGGCATCATCAATCATGATGGCTCTTTCCTCTGCGCTTAAGGTGTTATACAGTTGCATGCTATAAACAGTTTAAGTGAGAAATATATTTTTTGCAAAAGTAAGCAAAAAGGTCCAAAGGCGCAAAGTTTTAAAGGGACTAAGGTTCGCAATCAATAAACAGATGCTTAGTTTTTCTTAAAGTCTTAATGGTTTATTTTTCTTGGAGCTATTTCCAGCTTTCCGCTAAATCTCTTGTTTTCGCTAACGCTACAACAAGAGGATACCGCTTCAATCTGGGCTAAGTTGTTGTGGTTAAATCGATATTGTAAGATTATTTGTCATTTTAAGGAACGAATACCCGAGCGTTTGCTAACTGGTTGAGCAATCTCTGATTAGTGAGCAATTTATTGAGACCCTTCCTTCGTCAGAGTGATAAGCAAGATTTTAATTATTTTTACGGTTATTTGTCATTCTGAGTAATGAAGAATATTTGTATTTTGAGCAACTTATGGAGACTCTTCCTTCGTCAGAGTGACAAGTTTAGTAGAATAAAATAGTTATTTTTGTTGACTGACTTTTGAAAGTAATCTCTTTTGAAATGATTGATTTTAGAAGAGTTTGTCTAATACTGTAGATCAGGCAAGTCAAAATTTTTACTAGCTTGTTTTCGTATTTCGAGTAAGTCTTTCTTTTTTATTGTAAAAATAAGCTCTTTCTTTCGGTAACAATTACCATTTTTAAAATCCAACTTTATACCGCTATTATATTCATGTGCATGAGGTAATGAAGGGAAAGGATCCGCATCATTTTTATGGATTAGCCAGATTAAACCTTTTGATTTAATCTTGACTTTATAGTGAGTCAATAAGTCCTTTGGTATAATGTCCTCATCTGTAGCTATCTTAAAAAGTACAGTTTTAAAATCAAAGTTAGATATTACATTCTTTGCTTCTTCATATTTAATTTCTAAATCCCAAAAATCAAGAGGGTATTCCCATTCAAATTTATCTTTTAATGAAAGGAATATTGCATCAAAAATGTCTTCTCTTGAAATTGCAATTTTTTTAACTTCTGAGTAGTGAACAGATAATTTATTTAATATTAGATCAAGATTTTCAATTTTTTTTAGAGACTCATTTGCCGTTTCTTCGGATATCATAGCTTATTTATGTTTAATTATTCCTAATGTGTCTAAAATTACTTATTTTTCTGTTATATCGTTTTCTATTTTGTCAAAAAAATTGAACCATAATACTTGATAATAGTCAAGAGAATCAACGAATTGAACCGCTCCAAACAAAAAAACCACGCCGAAACGTGGTTTTAAATTTTATCTTTTGTCAGGTATTAGCAATACTCGTTGAAAGCGTCTTTTAGGTTTTCAGCAATTAGTTCTGCTGGGCGACCTTCAATGTGGTGACGCTCTAGCATGTGTACTAATTCTCCGTTTTTGAACAAAGCCATACTTGGCGATGATGGAGGAAAAGGGAACATGTGTTGTCTTGCAGCATCAACTGCATCTTTGTCAACTCCTGCAAAAACAGTAATTAATTGATCTGGTTTTTTACCACCTTCTAAACTCATTTTTGCTCCTGGGCGTGCATTACGCGCAGCACAACCACAAACTGAGTTTACAACTACTAGCGTTGTTCCTTCTGCTTTTAATGCGTTTTCTACTGCTTCTGCACTATGTAAATCTTGAAAACCTGCAGCAGTAAGTTCTGCTTGCATTGGTTTTACCATTTCTTCTGGATACATATCTTTTATTTTAAATCATTAGTAATTAAGTCCTGCAAAGTTACAAAGTTTAACATCAAGAATAAGTGTTCAATTATAAAGTTTTGTTATAGTTTTATTGTTATTTTATTGCTCTGGAAGCCACGTGAAAAATAGCTTTGATAAACAACATTTTCGGACATTTTAAAATAACCTGAATATCTTCTTTTATTGAGGTTTCTTCATCCAAAAATTTAAAGATAACTGCTGGATTTCCTTTTTTGAACATGGAAGAAAAAATGTGAGAGCCCAATTCGTTTTTTCTATCCAAAATGTCTAATAAAAGCAAATCATACCACCAGAATTTTGTTTTTTTATGAAATTTAGTAAAGTCGGTTTCTCTTTGTAAAAAGGCAACTAACTCACTTGATTTTTTATCTGAATTTTTGAAAGTGTAACCCGTACTTGCTTTGGTCCAACCGCCAGAAGTACCAATGTTGATCACGTTTTTAGTATTCGATTTCCAAAAAGGATAACAGGTCATCGGGATGCTTCCTTGTTCTTTTTCAACGATTTCGTAGTTTGTAATCCCCAATTTTTGAATGTATTGTTGGATTTCGTTTTCGTATTCTTCTTTTTTTAAATGTTGGTGCGAAAACAAAGTGTATTCCAGTAAAGCTTCGGTTTTTGAGGTGGGCAACACGTACATAAAACGGGTATTTCCTTTTTGCTCAACCGAAAAATCCATGAACGTGGCTTGCTCATTATTGAAAACAGCTTGCTCACTTTTGATAAACCAACCTATAAAATGTTGTTGTAAAACGGGATATTTAGTTTGATTTTCAGTTTTTTGTTTGTGGTAAATACTATTGAATAATTTCGCGCACGAAAAAGATTCATTTTCCGTTTGTACTAAAATTATAGTTTCGGATTCTTCAATAGTCAAGACTTTCTGATTCAAGAAAGTGACGTTTGTTTGTTTCGAAAGCAAATCAAAAACTTGGTTGTAAAAATCAATTCCTTTCACCATATTGTAGTGATACGGTTGCAAGTCTAAATCCCTGCGGAAAGCTGCATTGGCAAACAAAGCCGAATCCCATTTTTTAGAAATAGCTGGTTCCCAAAGTGAATCGGTTGTTTTCCAGAAACACCAGGTTCTATCATTGGTTTTTTTGGAGTTTTCATCCAATAACAAAATATTTTTATCCTTAAATTTCCCAGATTGCACCATTTTATAAACGGTCATCAAAGCCGATAATCCTGAACCAGTAAAAATATAGTCGTAGTGTTTCACGTTACAAATGTAATTTTTTAGAGTCAATTATAAAAAAATAAACCACGCTTTGGCGTGGTCTATAGTTCAATTGTGGCAACGCAATTTACTATTTATGCATTAAAACAGTGTCGATTACATGAATTACACCATTTGATCCCTTTAAATCTACCGCTGTAACGGTAGCAACTCCGCCTTTTTCATCCGTAATGACTACATTTTTGCCTTTCAGTGTTGCTGTAAGTACGCCACCTTGAACGGTTTTTAAAACTGCTTTTCCTTTTCCTGCCGTAATAGCAGCAACAACAGCCTTACTGTCAATATTACCTGCTACCACGTGGTACGTTAAGATTCCTTGTAATGTTGCTAAATTTGCTGGTTCTAATAAAGTCTCTACAGTTCCTTTTGGTAAATTAGCAAATGCTGTATTGGTAGGTGCAAAAACAGTGAACGGCCCTGCTCCAGACAAAGTTTCCACTAAGCTACCAGCTTTTACAGCGGCAACTAAAGTAGTGTGATCTGCAGAGCTTACAGCTACTTCCACTACATTTTGAGCAAACGAGTTAATTCCTGTGAACAAGGCAATTGCTAAAATTGTTGACGATAAAATTTTCTTTGTTTTCATGTTATTTGTTTTTTATAAAATTACAGCGTTTTGTAAATGTTGGCAGCGTAATTTGTATAAGTTTAACTATTGTTTATTTATTACCTTTGTGGATAAAAATTTAGTAAAGCATTGATTTACATGGCTTAAATTGAATTTTTTAAAATTTTTGTACAACTTATTTTTAAAAAAATTATGATTTGTTGATTAAAAACAATGAAACAAAACTGATTTGTTTTGAGTCCTTTTCTAATGGTTTTTAGGTAACTATAAATTTTTTTAATCAAAATGATATCGCAGTCCCAGAAATAGGCGACGTCCTTGATTAGGCCCGTACGCATACGTAGGGTCAAAAGTGAGTGCGAATGGATTATCGGCCGTAGGGATTACCGCTCCCGAATTGTCAACTTGTACATTTTTATCAAAAGGATCATTGGCGCGTGCTATCAAGAACGGATTTCCACGATTGGGTGTCCAGTTGAGTAGGTTTTTGATACCGGTGTATAATTCTAGATTATGAATTTTTTTGAAAGTTATTTGTATGTTTTGTATGCTGTATGGTCTAGAAATTTCACGACGCGGGTCTAGTTCACTTAGTAACGGCAAACGCATGGGTCCAGTAAGGTTGCCTGTAAAATCAAAAGATAAAAACCAGTTCGGAATATCATAACTAAAGCCCCAACTTATACTGTATCTTTCGGTAAATAATGGTCTCAAACTAACACCGTCTTGTGTGGTCATGGCATCATAATAACTGGTCCCAAGGTTGGCTTTGAGCCCAAACGGGCTAACCCAATCGGCATTGGCACTGAGTCCGAAAATAGTGGAGTTGCCGTTTAAATTATCATAAATTATTTGATTCGGGTTGATGTCGTAATTTGCAAAAATTCGGTTGGTGAAATAAGTGTACCAAGACGCCAATTCAAGATTAAGTACGCCCGCATTGGTCAATTTGAATTTTTTTAGGTAATTTAAGTTCAGGTTGTATGAGGTTTCTGGTTTGAGGTTAGATTGAATCACGACTTCTCGAGCGCCAGACAAGGCTTGATGATCTTCGGTAAAAAGGTTGATAATTCTAAAACCCGTTCCAAAATTGAATCGTAAGAT